>JBBSDR010000016.1:0-16650 GCA_038240465.1 Gemmatales bacterium | reverse complement strand
GGGCCTGGTAAATCCGATTGCGTTTCTGGCCCGTGATCTCGCGCACGATGCCAAGCTCTTCGAGTTTCTTCACACTGGCCTGGGCGGTGGGGAACGTCACTCCGAGGACCCGCGCCGCGTGGGGAATCGTGAGGAAGGGCGCGGCGAAGAGTTCATCGACCATCTGCAACGGAGCCGACGACTGCGACACCTCCCGCACGCGGACGCGGTAGTTCTGCCAGAGGTCGAGCAACCGCGAAGCCCGGTTCACGGCATCCCGGGCCTGTTCGGCCACGCCCAGGGCGAAAAAGCGGACCCACTCGGTCCAGGCGCCCCGACGGCTGACCTCCAGCATGCCGTCCTTGTAGTCCTGGTCCCGATGTTCGAGAAAGGCGCTGAGGTAGAGCAAGGGTTGCGGCAGCACGCGGCGTTCGCACAACATCAGCGTGATCAGCAGGCGGCCGAGGCGGCCATTTCCATCCATGAATGGGTGCAGCGTCTCAAACTGATAGTGGGCCAGTGCCAGTTGCACGACGATAGGCAGTTCGCCGGGAGTGTTTAGAAAGCGTTCCAGGTCGCGCAACATCGGGTCCAGGGCGCTGTGCATGGGGGGCACAAAGCGAGCCTCGTCCCACGATTGTCCCGGCCGGCCGAGGAGTACGTCACAGTTGCGGAACTCTCCCGGCCGCTTGTTCTCCCCGCGGACGCCTTGCAAGAGACGGGCGTGGACTTCGCGCAGCAACCGCCAGCACAGGGGCAACCCTTCCTCCAGTCGCCGCAAGCCCTCCTCCAGGGCATGCACATAATTGGCTACCTCCGCGACATCGACGGGATGAGTGACTTCTTCCGGTTCTGCTTCATACAGGAAGAGTTGGTCCAGCCGGGTGATGGTGCCTTCGATTCGGCTTGACAGCACTGCTTCCCGGCGAATGAACGGCCGGATGAGCAAATGAGGATTCGGCAACCGCCGCCCGACGCCTGCCAATTCTCCGAGTGCCTGGTCCGCCTCGGACAGTTGGCGAACGAGCCTGAGGTCGAAGTGCAGGTCCGGCGGTAGCGGGGCCGGCTCATAGGTCCAGTAGCCCACCGGCGACGCGACCAGCCGTCCGGGAGCATTCGCGGTAAATTCGTTCGGACGCAACTGACATTACTCCAACAAGTTATGCCCTACTATAGGCTATTTTAACTGGCGCGGAGCCTGTTAAAGCCTTTGCCGAAAACTTAGAATAAGCTTCACCCGCCTCCCTGTCAATTGCCGATGAGTTCTGCAATCGCCGAAACAAGCCGGGGTGGCGCGTGAGGAGATTGTTGAGTAACTTCAGCCGAGAAGACGGCGTCCGGTTTTTCAAGAACCAAAATCCGCATTGACTGAAAGAGCCTGAACGAAACCCGTTCAAACAAGCGTTCCGAAGGGAGCCGTTATGAGCGATCGAGACCACGCCATCGTTCCGCCGGGCCAGTGTCCTGGTCCCACGAACCCCTACCGCCCCTTTCTCTGGGACGAGGTCGAGCAATCGATCCCGGCTTGTTTTGCACGGCAAGTGGCAAGCGATCCCGAGAAGATCGCGGTGGAAACGTCAACCCGGCAGCTGACGTATGCCGCGTTGAACGAGGCGGCAAATCGGCTGGCGAATGCAATTCTCCAGCGGCGAGGGGAGAAGGCCGAGTCCGTCGCCTTCCTGCTCGGTCACGGCTGCCCGCAAATCACGGCGGCCTTTGGCATCCTCAAGGCCGGCAAAATCTATGTGCCGCTCGATCCTACCTATCCGCCGGCCCGGAATGCGATGGTGCTGGAGGGCGCCCAACCAGGACTGCTTGTCACCGACAACGCCCATCGCCAGCTCGCGGAACAACTCGACGGCGGCCGCGGACGTGTCCTGAACCTGGACGATCTGGATAGGGCCGGCGACGGCAACGACCCGGACCTTGTCCTCTCTCCCGACAGGCCGGCCATCATCATTTACACCTCCGGCTCCACCGGCAAGCCGATGGGCGTTGTCCATAACCACCGCAATATCTTGCACGCCGTCTTGAAATACACCAACCACTACCACATCAGTCGCGACGATCGAAGCGTCGGCCTCTATTCCTGTGCTTTCGCAGGCTCCCTGATGGACGTCTTCGCCACTCTGCTCAACGGCGCCACCCTGTTGCCGTTCGATCTGAAAACGCAAGGACTCGCTCCCCTGGGTCGCTGGCTTATCGACAAGGAAATCACGCTCTACCAGTCGGTGCCGACCCTGTTTCGACAATTCGTCGCCACGCTGGACGGCTCCGAACAATTCCCGCGGTTACGGTTTATCCGCCTGAGCGGCGAAACGGTCACGCCGCGCGACGTGCGTCTGCACCGCAAGCACTTTCTCCCCGGCTGCCTGCTTGCGGTTTCCCTGGCGGCCACCGAGATCCTGGGGATACGCCGGTACTTCCTGGACCACGAGACGCCAGTATCAGGACCGCGGGTGCCGGTCGGTTACGCGATGGATGACACCGAGGTGTTGATTCTCGGCGAGGACGGCAAGCCCGTCGAGCCGGGTTGCGAAGGAGAAATTGCCGTTCGCAGTCCCTACCTGGCGCTGGGTTACTGGGGCGATCCCAAGCGCACCGAGGCGGCCTTTGTCGCCGAGCCGGAGCGGCCGGGAGTGCGCCTCTATCGGTTCGGCGACCGGGGAATCCTTCGGCCGGACGGTTGCCTGGAATACCTGGGCCGGGCGGACAGTCAAGTCAAAGTGCGCGGCCACCGCGTTGAGGTCGCCGAGGTCGAGGCCGCGCTGCTATCCATTGACGATGTCAAGGAAGCCGTGGTAGCCGGCAAGGACACCGCGACTGGAGAACAGCGGCTGGTGGCTTATGTGGTGTCCGCGACTCGGCCCGGAGTTTCCGTCAGCCGGTTGCGCGGGCTGCTGCTCGAAACGCTTCCCGACTACATGATCCCGGCGGCATTCGTGATGCTCGATGCGCTGCCGATGACGCCGACAGGAAAGGTCGATCGCCTGGCCCTGCCGGAACCCAGTAGCACGCGCCCCACTCTGCACACTCCCTATGTGGGTCCGGCAGACCCCTTGCAATTCCTGCTCGTCGAGGCCTGGCAGGAGTGCCTGTGTGTCCAGCCGGTGGGGGTGGGCGATAATTTCTTCGAGCTGGGCGGCGACTCCCTGATGGCGGCGGAACTGAATCTGCGAGTTGAAGACCTGTGTGGCCGGTCTCTTCCGAAAGAGGCACTCCTGACGGCCCCAACCGTGGCAGGCCAGGCAAGCCTGCTGCTCGAACACGAAACAAGCCCATCCTGTCCGCCGCTGGTTGAAGTGCAGCGCGGCGACTCGGAACACCGGCTTTTCTTCCTGCACGGCGACTATAACGGCGGCGGCCTTTACTGTGTGCCTCTGGCCCGGCAAATCGGCAAGAATCAGCCGTTCTATGCCTTGCATCCGCATGGTCTGTCGAGTCCGCTCATTCCTCCGACCATTGAAGCGATGGCCGCCGACCGTCTGCGCGTACTCCGCGACTTCCAGGCGGAAGGGCCATACCTGCTGGGCGGCCACTGCAACGGCGGCCTGGTTGCCTTTGAGATGGCCCGGCAACTGATTCAACTCGGACAGCGTGTGGATTTCTTGGCGGTGATCGCTCCGCCATCCGTTCGCATCGGTGACGCCGACCACGCGTTCCCACCGGGACCGGCCGACAATCTGCAAACGATCGATCTCAGCGGGTGTCCTGAATCCGAACGCAGTGACCGTCTGATCCAGGCCTATCGCGACGTCTGCACTCATTATGTGATCCAACGCTTGCCCACCGAAGTACTCGTCGTGTTGCCGCGTGAAGACCTTGTCCAGTACGGCGAGCCGTCGCGCTGGCGGGGAGCAGCGAAGCGAGTCTCTGTGGCTGAGGTCCCCGGCGGCCACTTGACGATTCTGACGTCGCGCTATGTGGGCGCCCTGGCGAAGCTGATGCGCGACCACCTGGCAACATCATGCCCCATCGCGTCTCCGGTTTCCGTCTCGCGCAACAGCGCGAAACAGAAACCGGGCTAAGATACCCTGACCGGGCGGTACACGATTCTGAAGGGACTTCTCCAAAGCTGAATGAGGGTTCACGACCATGAAGATGCAAGTTGCAGGATTTCTGATGCTGGCGAGCGGGTTCATGGGTATCCCGTGCGCGCTCGCGGATGACAAGGGACAGGAGGCGCTGGCAAATTCGCTGAAGGAAGCAGACGTGGTGTTCACTGCGAAGATCGGCAAGGTGAACCCGCTCGGCCAGACGAACAGCATTCCGCCGAGCATCTTCGGCAACATCACATTCAAGGAAGCCAAGGCACTGCGCGGCACCGTCCCCGGGGCCGCGACGTACTCGTACTCTTTCCGTGAAGGGAGGAAGAACCTGGACCTGGAGGCAGCCGGGCAGGTGCTGGTCGCGGTAAAGCAAAAGGGCGTGTTGGCGATCGTGCCGGCGAGCGAGGCGAACCTTGCCGTCGCCAAGAAGGCGATCGAAGCTCCGAAGGAGAAGTAGAGTTGGTCTTCCGTCAGCAATCCGTTTCGACTCGCCAGAGGCTCGCGGCTAAGGAACGGTTGCAAAATAACTTCCACCGCTTGCGGCTTAGCGGGCAGTCCGCTAAGCCGCAAGCGGCAAGAAAGACGGAAGTTATTTCGCCGTCGGTCCTAACTCGCGGCGGCGAGCGAGTTGAGTACACGAGCAGTGACCTTTCAGCCGATAGTATTGATCGGAGGGATTCTACCGTCCGGAAAGGTGTATCCCCATGGCTCACGACACACCAGCGCTACTCGAGGAGACGGGTTCGGTCGTTCGGCCTCCGCAAGAATCGCCGTTGTCCGAACTGCTGTCGCGGGAACCTTCCCTGGTCACGCGCCGCTTCCTCTATTTCCTTGTCATCCTCTTCCTCGCCGCTCTCGCCGCCGCCGCCGTCCTCGAAATCGATATCACCGTCAGCGCTCCCGCCGTCCTCCAGCCGCGCGGCAAGGCCCTGAGCATCCAGCCCGAGATTGCTGGCACCATTGTCGCGGTCTACGTTCAGGAAGGCGACACCGTCCGGGCGGGCCAGCCGCTCGCCGTCCTCGAATCCGAGAAGGCCGGCGAGCAGCTTGCCACCCTGGCCGAGGCATCGCAGAAGCTCAAGAACGCCGAGAAAACGCTGACCGTCGTCATCCCCCTGGCCAAGAAGCAGGCCCGCGACGAGGTCGAAAACCTGCAACAGCAACTCGGCCATCTCGCCGCCGAACGCGAACAACTCGTCCTCAAGCAGCGCCAGGAAAAGCGCGTCCACGAACTGCTCGAGGAAGGCTATCGGGAACAGGAACAGAAGTTCAACGAATCGGATCGGCGCAACGCGGCCGCCGTCAAGTATGCCTTCGAGAACCTCGTCTACAAGAGGTCGCAGTACGACACCTTCGAGCGTGTCTTTCGCCAGCAGGGGATCGGCAAACTCGAACTGATGAACACTCGCCGCGAGATGCTCGAGGCCCAGACCGGCCACGAAACGGCCCTGTCGCAGCAGCGCGAGGGCCGCAACGACCGCACCTTCGCCGAGAAGACCTTTCGCCGCGAGGAACAACTGCACCTGCAACGGCTGACGGAACAAAATCAGATGCTGCAGCGCAACAGCTTCGAGAACCGCACCGCCCAGTTGAGCATCCTCAAGGCCCAGGGTGAGGTGAAGCTCAAGGAGATCGAGGCTCAGACGGCCGAGAGGACGGCTCATTCTGACTTCCGGATCGCGCGTCAGAAAGCCGAGATGGTCCGCAGCGCCAGCAATCGCGAGCAGGTGCGCGCCATCGCGGAAGGGGACGAGAACACCGCCATCGCGCCGCGAATCCAGGTTGTCGCTCCCGTTTCGGGGCGCATTGGCACGGTGTCCATCCGCAAGCAGGGCGAGGCGGTCGAACGCGGCCAGACACTATTCACGCTGCTGCCGGATGGACCCCTCGTCGCCGAGGTGCGCATCGCCAATCGCGACGTTGGCCTGGTCAAGGTGGGTCAGGGAGTCAAGCTGAAGCTCGATGCGTTTCCCTATGCGGAGTATGGCTCGATCAAGGGCGAGCTGGCAAACGTGCCTCCCGAGGCGGAAGGGCTGGACAGGCCGGCGGAATCCTTTTATCGTGCGCAAGCGAGCCTCGATGCGCAGACGGTGCGCCGCAACGGTTCGCATGTGTCGCTGCTGTCGGGCATGACGGCCACGGCGGAGATCGTCACCGAACGCAAGACGCTGCTGCAACTGGCCCTGACGCCCCTCCTGGAACCATTCCGGGATTGACCCTCGACCAGCCCCGAGCGCGAGCGAGGGGGACTCTCCCGCAATTCCTCGCTCGCGCTCGGGGCTGGTATTTGAACCACTCATGCTGACTTCCGAACAGAAGGAACATCTCAAGACGCTGCTGCGCAAGCACGTCCTGTTCTCGCTTCTGGAGGAAGAAGCCAGCAATTATCTCGTCGATGCCGCCGAACTGGTCAACTTCTCTCTGGGCGAGAGCATCATCAACGAGGGCGACCGCGGCGACTGCGCGTATTTCATTCACGCCGGCAAGGTGCGCGTCTTCAAGAAGACAGAGAACGGCAAGACGCTGACTCTCGCCACGCTCAATCCCAGCGATCTGTTCGGTGAATACGCCGTGCTGCGCAACGAGGTCCGCACCGCCTCGGTTCGCGCCTCCGAGGACGTCACTCTCTATCGCATTCGCCAAACCGACTTCCTCGCTCTGCTGCGCGTTCAGCCCGCGCTCGGCGAATCGCTCGACAAGCTGATACGGCAGCGCTCCCTGATGGACTTCCTGCGCCTGAAGACCGTCCTGCAGCCGGTCCCGGTGCAGATGCTCCTCAACCTCGTCGATGACCTGCACGAGACTCGCTTCGAGAGCGGCGAGACGATCCTGCGCCAGGGAGACAAGGCCCAGCGCTTCTGCATCGTTCACAGTGGCGAGGTGCGCGTCTCGCGCGACCGCCCCGAGGCGCGCGGGGAAGCGGCGCAGATGATCGGCTATCTTGCCGCGGGGGCCAGCTTTGGCGACGACTGTCTGCTGCTGAACACGTCCGCCGACGCGCACTACACCGCGACGCGCGACACCGTTTGTCTCTGGCTGGAGCCGGCCCGATTCGCGAGCCTGATCGAGGAAGTCCCCGCGCTGCGGGCGTCGCTGCTCGAACGCCTCGGCCGGCCGGACACGGCCGCAGCCGCCCCGGAGACGCCAACCTCCGTCGCTCCGGCGAAGGATGCGCAACCGGCCGCGCCGCTGCCGAAGAAGCGCCGCTGGTGGAGCCGTTATCCCTGGATTCCGCAGCACGACCAGAGCGATTGCGGCGCGGCAGCGCTGGCGATGATCGCGAAGTATCACGGCGTCCGGTTGTCGGTGGGCAGGCTGCGCGAGACGGCGAACATCGGCCGCGAGGGCGCCACGATGCTCAGCCTCGCCCTGGCGGCCGAGCAGATCGGCTTCAACGCTCGCGCTGTCCGTACGGATTTCGGCCACCTCACCGGTCTCAATCTGCCGGCCGTCGCGCACTGGAAGGGCTATCACTACATCGTCGTCTACGATGTCCGGCCCGATCGCGTCATCGTCGGCGATCCCGGACTGGGCCTGGTGAAGATGAGCCGGGCCGAGTTCGAGGCCGGCTGGACGGGCCGGCTGCTGCTGCTGAACGCGACGCCGCGACTCGCGGGCCAGGAGCCGGGCGGCAGCACTCTCAAGCGATTCCTTCCCTTTCTGACGCCGTTTCGCTGGCTCCTGGCGGAAGTGCTGCTCGTCTCAGTGTTGCTGGAGACGCTGCGGCTGGCGTTGCCGATCTTCACCCAGGTCATCGTCGATCGCGTGCTGGTGCATCAGAACGTCAACATGCTCAACGTCATGCTCGTGGTCATGCTCTTTCTGGGCGTCTTCCAGATGACGGCGACGTTCCTGCGCCAGTATCTGTTACAGCACGTCGGCCAGAAGCTTGGCCTGGCCATGAGCGCCGACCTGTTCCGCCAGGTGCTGCGCTTGCCGATGCACTTTTTCCACACCCGCAAGATCGGCGACTTTCTGGTGCGCTTTCAGGACAACCAGCGCATCAAGGAGATGCTCACGGGCCGGGCGGTGACGACGCTGCTCGACGTGCTGATGATCTTTTCGAGCCTCTGTCTGATGCTCTATTACAACGCGAAACTGACGCTGGTCGCCCTGGCGGTGTTTCCGTTCTACATCGGTCTTGCCCTCCTCTACACACCCTGGTTGCGGCAGAACAATCGGCAGGTGTTCGAGCGCAAGACGCACGCGGAGTCGGCCCTGGTAGAGTCGATCAAGTCGATCGGGGCCATCAAGGACGCCACGGCCGAGCAGGCGACGCGCTGGAAGCACGAGGACCTGATCGTCCTGCAAGCGAACATGGAGTATCGCGGCCGGCGCATGAGCCTGACGCTCGAGGGGATGTTCCGGAGCATCGGCATCATCGGCAACCTGTTCCTGCTCTGGTTCGGCGCTCTGCTGGTGATTCAGCAGGAGATGACAGTCGGCCAGTTGATGGCCTTCAACGCCCTGGCGGCGCTGCTGGCGGCCCCCATCCTTGGATTGGTGCAGTTGTGGTTCGACATCCAGTCACTGGCCCAATCGTTGCAACGGCTCGGCGACCTGTACGACGCCCCGGCCGAGCAGGATGCGGAGCGGGCGGCCGTGCCTCTGCCGCGACTTCAGGGCCATATCAAGTTCGACAACGTCAGTTTTCGCTATGCGCCGGAGGATCGCAACATCCTCTGCAACATCACGCTCGAAGTGCGTCCCGGCCAGTTGATCGCCCTGGTGGGCCGCTCCGGCGCCGGCAAGACGACGCTGGCCATGCTGCTCCAGCGCTATTATCTGCCGACCGAGGGTGCGGTCACCGTCGATGGTTTCGACCTGGCCAACGTCGACGTCCACTCGCTGCGCGATCAACTCGGCGTCGTGGCCCAGGAGAGTACGATCATCACGGGGACAATCCGCGAGAACATCGCCCTGGGCGATCCCGAGATGCCGCTGGAAAAGGTGATTGAGGTGGCCCGGCAGGCGAACGCGCATGAGTTCATCATGAGCTTTCCACTGGCCTACGACACCATTGTCGGCGACCTGGGCGTGCGGTTGTCGGGCGGCCAACGGCAGCGGCTGGCGATTGCCCGGGCGTTGTTGAAGGAGCCGCGCATCCTGATCCTCGACGAGGCGACGGGGGCGCTGGACTACGAGTCGGAACGAGCGATCCAGCACAACTTGCAGCTATTGATGCGCGACCGGACGACGTTGGTCATTGCTCATCGTCTCTCGACGGTGCAGAATGCGGATGTGATCGTGGTAATGGACAATGGCGCGATCGTGGAGCAGGGAACGCACACGGAACTGACGGCCAAGCGTGGGCTGTACTATTACCTGACGTCGCAGCAGTTGGGCGAGTGATGGGGAGGAAAGAACGCTGGTCCAAAGGAGGGGCCGGCCCCACTGCCTGCGCGAGTGCGGAGGAGTACACTGTCCGTGCCGGGCTGGCGGAGAGCATGCCTTCAGACCGAGATCGCTGCCGTTCCATCTTCACTGACATCAGAGAGGGCCTGAGTATGGCAAGCCGCGATGAGAAAAAGAAACAACGCCGGCAGAAACGGCTGCAGAAACGCGAGCAATACCAGCGCCAGACAGTGGATCCGAATCCGAAGTTGGCCCAACTGCGCGAACTGGAGCGAACGCTCCATACTCCTGCGCCTGGCTCGTTTCCGGGTGCCCAAGATCCCAGCCTGAACCGGCCTGACCTGGTCAAGTTCGAGTTGGCCGGGCAGGTGGTGGATCACGAACCCGGACGCTCGAAGTTCCGCTCCATGACAGACGCGGCTCGCAAGGGCTTGCTCAAAGACGCTCCCGACCTGGTCGATCACTGGGTCATGGAGGAGTTCATCTGGCACGGCGTCCCCGGCGACCCCTGGCAGCCGGTGGAGGCTTTCCTGTCCGGGGCCGGCGCTCGTTTTCCGCCGGCTGCCGCCGAGCAACTGCGCCTCTGGAAGGCAGCGGAGATCGGCCTCTATGAAATCGGTGCGGTTCGTGACGACACCGTCACCCTTCAGGCCTGGGACCCTATTCAGAAGACGCCTTCGGGCCGGCCGTTGCGGGCCATCTCGCTCAACCTCGGCGGGGTGAACGCCTATCGCAAGGCAGAGGGAACAGTCACCCTGACTTACCTGGCGCCGTGGGTGCCGGCGGACAACCTCTATTGCGCGATGGGCTACGGCACGACGCTGCCGAAGCGCGCCGTGGACTTTCTGGTTCCGTACCTGGGTCTGCGGCATCCGGAAGTCGTCTGCCGGCCGCTGCCCTGGGAACTGAACCGCCCGGCCGCGGACGAACACATGCGGCAGTGGCGGCAGCGGGAATGGCATGGCTGGCTGGAAGAGCGGCTGAGGCTCCCCTTCTGGGCCATGGTCGCAACGCCGCCGAAGGGAGAATTCTATTTGCGTCAGGTCACCCAACTGCTTCCTTCGACCCCGCTCGAGGCGCAGCAAACCGGAGTGTACCTGCTGGTCCCGACCCCGGGAGTGATCCTTTCGGTAGGCTGCACGATGGTCACGCCGATCGACGTCACGTCACCGAGCGCCCTGGCACTGGCCGAGTACCAGGCTTACCGCCGTCGCGTTGGACCGCCGCCCGGCACACGCGGTACACCACCCTTTGTGGAGGTGCGCTGAAGTTCGCGGCAAGGTGTTATCAGGGCAAGTCCGTGCGGTTGCCCATTCGATTTCGGCCTGAAAGGCTTCCCGCAAAGGAGTGGCGCAAGCCGCGCTGCAGGTCAAGTCCAGGCAGTCATAGCCTTCGCGCTTGGCTTTGGAATCCGGGGCGGCCATGGCCACCAGGACCATTTTGTCTGCTCCCTCAAGATAAAGTGCCGTTACCTGTCTGGATCGGGCCGAGAGATCGACGCCCGGACGAGCCTTGCAGCCGCCGCCGAAGTCTGGCTTGTCCGGCGGGAGAGCCTTATAGCACCAGCCACATGTGGTTTGGAATAGATCGACAAGCCAGAACCGCGTGCCTCAAGCGGAAAAACACGGACGCCGGCCGATCGCGGAGATCGGCCGGCGCCTCAGTTCGGTGACATGCACCGTGCGACGCGGGAATCAGGAGACGTGAAGCGGGAAACTCCGGTGGTCAGGCAGTAAGGGGTTGCAGGCCTGATCGGTGACGCAAAGGATCTTGAGGGTGTAATCCCCTGACGGCGCACTGAAGAAGATCCGAACTGTTCTATCGTTCACACCGAAACTGCCCAGCAGTTGAATGTGGCTTCCCGTGCTGCTCAGCAGGTCGTAGTTCGTTTGGTCGAAAGCATTCTTTGCCATTGCTTCGCTGAAGACGATATCGAAAGACGACGATGAGACTGACGAGGGGCCAACGGTCGTCGGCGCGGTCGTATCGACCTTCACCGCGAAGTGAAAAACCGTCTGCGTCTGGCTGGCGTCTTGAGCCGTGAAAATGATGTCGTTGGTACCCTCGGCTGGGAGTGTTGGTCGGGCCGTAAACTGCGTCCCGTTGAAGTCAACTGGAACAGATCCGCCACCGTTCAACGCCGCCGAGAGGGAACTCGTGTTGGCCGCGGTCCCCGTGATGAGGAGTTGGTTCTGGATCGAACCCGGGGCGCCGCTTTGATTAGTCGGTAAGCCATCGAAGGACAGTGAAGAGGCCGCAGTTGCGATGTCCGGCTTGTGCGTGAACGGCACGTTCACCGTCACCGTGCCGCCGTCGCGCGTCGTGGCCCGGATGACCAGCATTGCGGGGAGATTGACGTCATTCTGTCCCGGGAAGTTGGGGATTTGGCAAGTCCACTGTCCGCTTTGTTGGCCTGGGGCCGGTAAGCCCACTCCGTTCCCTGGGAGAAGGCGGGTTTGGGGCTTGCCGGTCCCGTCTTTGAAGCCGATAATGATATCGACTTTCATATCGAGGATGTCAGCGGAATCGCCGATGATGGTACCCTTCGTGGTTAAGGGATTACCGGGCGTGCAGTTTTGTGGGCCAGGCGCAGGAAAACTGACCGTGATCTGAGAGAATGGCCGAACGGTTTCTGTCGCGGAGTTTGGAGCCGCAGTTTCGTATTGCCTGGGTGGGCTTTGCTGCAAATTGTCCTTGGATTCCGGTTCTTTCATCAGTGTCCTCCAGAAAATTGCCCCTCAATCGAGAGGCTCGACCTTTACTTGCCGGAACGAAGCCTTGCCCTGGAACACATAAAGTCCCAGCGCGCCTTCCGGGGCGAATTTGTATTCCGCAGGCGCGGCTACGTTGCCGGCCTGTTGACAGAGGTTACGCAACTCTGCGGGAGATAATCCCTGGAGAGGTTGTCCCTCCCAGTAGAGTTGCACTTTTTCGGGGGTGACTTCTACCGCTAACTTCCGCCAATCATTCTTCTGCCCGGATTGTTGAGCGGATAAAAAAACCTTGCGCGCCTCGGTGGTGATCGTTCCGAAGCCTCTGGGCAACAAATGGTGTTGCAGGGCGAACTGGACGACGCTGTATTTCTGTGTTGGGTCCGGGCCGATGGAGGAGCGCGAAAGTAACCCCTCGTCGGCGAAGGTGATATCGCACCAATACTGCTCAACCTCATCGTTGATTTCGCGCTTCAAGTACCCGAAATAAATCCCTACCACTCCCGCATTGTTCAGGACTTTGTCGTGACGCACCTCTGCGGAAAAACGGTAGCGTGGCCCCGGAGCCTTGCGCATTAATTCTGCCCGACCTCGTTCCAGCGTTGTGAAGGAAAATTCCTTGTCGCGTTCGGGCGACACCATCACTGTGCCTTCGCCGAGGTTCCAGCGCGACCAAGCCGGCGGTCCCGTCGTGCCGATCAAGGTCACACGCCCTCTTTGGCTCTCTCGTTCCAGCGCCCTCGGGATGCGATCGGGATCAAAATAGTAAAAGACAAAGAACAAGGCTGCCGCGGCAAAGGCGCCAAGTGCCGTCAGCAAGCTCACCAGCAGATGACTGCGGACGGCACGCCAGGCGCGCAGCCGCCAGGGCATCGGCCAGGCCAGCGGTGGCTCGCCGCGCAGCCAGCGCTCCAGGTCTTCCGCCAGCGCTTCCGCCGAGGCGTAACGATTCTCGGGGGACTTTTGCAAGCACTTCATGCAAACGGCTTCCAGTCTGCTGTCAATTTTCGGGTTCAGTTCGCGCGGCGGTTTCGGCTCGCACTCATGCACCTGCCGGATCGCCTCGACGATATTTCTCGACTCAAAAGTCACCCTGCCGGTCAGCATCGTGTACAGGATCGCTCCCAGGCTATAGACGTCGGCGGCGGTACTCGTGCCCTCCGGACCGACGGGAGCGTGTTCCGGCGGCAGATAGCCGAAGGTGCCGACGATGGCCCCGGACGGGGTCAAGCTTTGGGCGGGAGCCTCGGCTGTCTCGGTTTCCCCCTCGACATGCGCGGCTCGCTCCAGAGCCATGTAGCTGACGACGTCGAAATCTTTCGTCGCCGGCACGTCGAGGTCCTCGCCGTTCGGCTTCTCGGGGGTTGTCTCCTTCGGGCCGGGCGTGTCCGCCGGCGAACCGCCTGTCGGGTTCGCTCGGCGGACGCCGCTCACGGCAGCAAGATACAGACGTTTGGCCAATCCGAAGTCGGCCACATGGGGCTGCTCCCGGGCGTCGAGCAGAATGTTGCCGGGCTTCAGATCGCGGTGCAAGATCCCATGCTGATGGGCGTGATGCACCGCGCGAGCCGCCGTGGCCAGCAGTCTGGCCGCGGCACGTTGATCCTGCGTGAAGCGCGAAAGATTGTCCTGGAGGCTGCCTTTTTCAAACAACTTCATGCTGAAATAGGGGAAACCACGATACTCGCGCACATCGTAAATCGGCACGATGTGCGGATGGTCGAGATGGGCGGCCGCCTCGATCTCAGCGCGGAAGCGGCCCACATCTGCCCGAGTGGCCAGCCGGCCCTTCTTGATCTTCTTGATCGCCACCCACTGTTTCCGAACCTTATGCCAGGCCTTGAAAACGACGCCATACGCTCCCTTGTTGATCGGTTGCAGTTGCTCGTACTCGTCGAAGGGGTCGAGGTTGTCCTCCCCGGTCCTGGCCAGCGTCCCCGCGCACTCCGCCACCTTCTCCTGGGCCGCGAAAAAAGCGCCCAGGTCGCCGGCGAGGTCCGGATAGCACCTGAGAAACTCGTCCTGGTCGGGCGCGCAGCCGGCGTCCGCGAATTCCAGGTACGCGCCAAGTACCTGATTCAACCGGTCTTCGCTGTCTTCGGGAGCATCGACCCGGGCGTTCATGGTTCACTCCGGTTCGGCCAACTCGTCATGCAAGGCCAACAGCCCGCGGTTGAGCAGCCCGACGACGGCGGACTGCGTCGCGTTCATGTGCTTGCTGATCTCGGCCAGGCTCCAGGAGTGATAGTGCTTCAACACCACTGCCTCCCGCTGCCGAGGCGGCAAGCCGTCCAGGGCTGCCTCCAGGAGCATCGCCTGCTCGTTGCGTTGGGCCTTCTCACAGGGGGTGGACTGACCGTCCGCCAGGATGGCCTGCAAGCGGGCGGACGATTTCTCCACGACCGCATCCAGCGATTGCTCCCGTCTCACATCACCTTTTGCCGCGTGGAGTTTTTCCAGGGCATTGGCGAGCGTGTGGAGCAGAATCTGCCGCAACCAGGCTTTCAACTCGCCCACCGACTGGCCGCGAAACTGCCCCATCTTCTGGAGAGCCACCGCGATTGTCTCCTGCACGATGTCGTCCGCATCCAACGTGCGTTGCAAACGCGGGTCGAGGTGGATGCGCGCCAGGTAAACAAGAAAGCCGCGATACTCCTCCAGGTTGTGCAGTTCGTCGCCGGCGTCGCGATCCATGATGCACCTACTTACCAGGACAGGAAACGCGCGGAAATTATGCGCTGCTCGACGGAATTTTTTCAGGAGAAACAGCGATTACAACGCAAGTCCTGCCAGTTTGCAAGGAAAACGCCACAAGAAATGAGACTTCTCCGCACCGCCCTGGCCCCTGCCGCGATGAGGATCGGATTGGCGAGTGTCTGCCTGGGAGACCAAACGAACGCGCTCCTGGTTCGTCTGTCTATTAGAAACGGTTCCGTCGGCGGGACACTCCCTTCCAGTCGCTTCTCGTTGATGGAATTGGGGCTTCTCATTTCCTGCGTGGAGGATCCGGCGATGAATCGCGCGAAGTGTCTGGTCGCATCTCTGGCCGTCCTCGGCCTCCTGTGCCATCTCACAGGGCTGAACGCCACCGACAAAAAGACTGAGCCGCCTGGCCCCGCTCCCAAGACGGAGCCGGCGCCGATGGGGACGGCCGTCAAACCCAAGCCGCTGAGCGACCAGGTCAAGAAGGCCCTGGCGTGGCTGGTGCAGCAGCAGAAAGACGACGGCGGCTGGGGCCAGGGCGGCGGCTGGCGCACGTCCGGCCAGGGCGGCGGACGGGTCGAGGGCCAGGAAGTCAAGGACCCGCCGGACGTTGGCAACACCTGTTTCGCCGTGCTGGCCCTTCTCCGGGCCGGCAATACTCCGAAGGATGGCCCCTACGCGAAGAACATGGCCAAGGCGGTCGAGTTCATCTGCGCTCATGTCGAGAAGTCGGACGACAAGACGCTCTATGTGACCGCCGTCCGCGACACGCAACTCCAGAGCAAAATCGGGCCGTATGTCGATACCTTCCTGGTCTCGATGGTCCTGTCGGAATTGAAGGGGAAGATGCCGGACGTGAAACTCGAGAAGCGCATGCTGGTCTCGCTGAACAAGACCGTGGGCAAGATGGCCAAGCACCAGAAGGCAGACGGCACCTTCGACGGCAACACCGGCTGGGCGTCGGTGCTGTCGCAAGGTCTGGCGAACAAGGGCTTCGCTCGCGCCAGCCAGGCCGGCATCGAGTTGCCGAAGGCGGCCATCGTGCGCGTTCAGGAGCAGGTGGCAGCCAGCTTCGACGGCAAGGCGGGCGGCTTCCGCGCGGGCGGCAGCGGTCTGGTGGGCGACGTGGGAGTCGGAGGACTGCTGGGCAAGGCCGGCGGAGTCCCGGCAAGCTCGGCTCCGTCGGATGCGGGGGTGGGTATCTACACGGCCAGTTCCTATCTGACCAACGTCGCCGACGTGAGCAACACTCTGCGGCGGGACGAGCAGAAGGCCAGGGAAACGCTGGCGAAGAAGGACGCCTCGAAGGAGGACAAGGAGAAGGCTCAGAAGACGCTGAAGGACGTCGAGAAGAACGAGAAACTGCGCCAGGAGGCGACGGCCGCCGTGGTCAAGCAACTCGATCAGCCGGCGTTCGTCCAGGGCTTCGGCTCCAACGGCGGCGAGGAGTTCCTCAGCTTCATGAACCTCAGCGAGGCATTGCTGCTCAAGGGCGGCAAGGAATGGGAGAAGTGGGACAAGGAGGTGACCGCGAGTGTGACGCGCGTCCAGGACAAGGACGGCAGCTGGTCCGGCCACCACTGTATCACCGGCAAGACGTTCTGCACGGCTGGCGCGTTGCTGGTCCTGATGGCCGACCGGGCGCCGATTCCGGTTGTTGCCAAGGGACAGGAGAAGAAGTAATGCACTGATGTCGCAGGCGAGGGGCGGGGTTGTTTGCCCCCCGCCGGAGACCGCGGGGGGGTCGGCGCCCCGGGCCACGCCCCCGCCACCCAAAATCGGGGGGGGGGGGAGCCGCGGCGCCCGCACCGCCGCGTCGCGATGGGAGCTGATCGCGACATCGATGCGCTTGC
>JBBSDR010000015.1:0-16672 GCA_038240465.1 Gemmatales bacterium | reverse complement strand
TCTTCATCACGTCTTACCTCTAATGCAAGCATCGTGCCACGAGGGGAAGCGCGAGAGGTATTTTGTCGTAAGACCATTTATAATAGTCACTTATGTCGTCAAATTGGACAATTGTCATTGAAGGGATGAGCGGAACAAAGCGCGTAATTGTTACAACGGAACCGGAGAAACTGTAACATTCACTGCCGGAGAGTCGCTCGAAGCGATCGAGACGGCGTCTGGCCATTGCCCGAGGTCCCCGTGGCGAGTGGTTCGAGGCGGGTAATGTGATTGTCGTCTTTCAGTCGGGAGGGGTGGGATGAGAGAGATGGGAGATTCCTTGTGAGAGCAGAACCAGTCCGTAGAAGATTGGCCCCCCGGTGAAGACAACGATGTCTCTCTGCCCGATGAAGACGATTGCCGTCACGAATACGCCCAAACCCGTGAGGGTGGCTCCGATGAGGATCTCCCGCCAGGCTTGCGCTCGGTATGCTCTCGACTGTGCATCCATCCCGACTAACTGGCTCTGACGGATGCGCTCCAGGGTGGCCTCTTCGAGTCGGTGGAGACGATCGTCGATGGCGGCTTGGTCGGTGACGTCGCTCCCACAGGCCGTACATTGACCCGATCCGGTGTCGGGCGGGTCCTTACAGTCATTATGAACGGGACTGGCGCAGAGTGGGCAGAACGTTGCTTCGAGGTCGGACTCGATCCGCTGCCGACAGACGACACACATCTGGTTCACGAGTTGGGGCATCGCAGGACACTCCTTCCAACTCTGACTTCTCTATTACCTCCTGAGCCGTGCGTCAACGACCTGTGCGACAAGTGAAGCGGGGACAGTGGGGTTTATAATGGGAAGCCGTCTCTTCCAAGGATGCTGCGTCAGCCTCACTCAGACTGGAGCAGGGCCACGGGGAACTGTCCGAGGAGCGTTCCCAGCAGGGGACCGGATGTACCCTGGTAGCTGTCCGGGAGCAGCACTTCTCTCGTGAAGACGTTGCGGTACGGCCGTCCCGCCAGGTGCGCGGGCAGCAGCAACCGGGTCTGTCCCCAGACCTCCAGTCCCATCGGCGACTGCTCCGACTCGCGGGCCAAACCCACCACCAGACGCGGCACGACAACGACCATCGCCGCATCATCCAGCGACCGGGCGAAGGCGCAGACATGGTCGCGGTTGGCCCCGGTGGCCTCCATCGGCAGATAGGAGCCACTGGCGAAAAGGGCCTCCTGAGCGCGGCGCAGTTCCAGCGCTCGGTACACCAGGTACGCCTTGATTCTGCCGTCAGCGATGCTCGCGAGCAAGTCCGCCGTCAAGGGCGTCAGGTCCTGGTCCGCCTGCGCGATTCGCTGCTGCAGTCCGGCCAGCACCTCCCTGCGCCGGCGGTAATCGACTGGCCGGCGGTTGTCCGGATCGACCAGGCTGAAATCCCACAACTCGGTCCCCTGGTGCAGGTCCGGCACTCCGGGACAGGTGAGCTTGAGCAGCACTTGCGACAGCGAGTTGAAATAGCCGAAGAACGCCACACGGCGCTGCACAACCAGCAGGTCTTCGAGGAACGGATCGGCGCCGGCGTCGGGCAGGAGTCGGGAGACGAACTGGCGCACCGCCTCGTCGTAGTCTCCGTTTGGATTGATCCAACTGGTGTGGACCTTGGCTTCCTTCGTTGCCTTTTGCATGTAGTCGGTGATGCGCCGCCGGAACTCCACAGTGTCCGCGGGCCGCAGCGGTTCCGCCGGCCAGGCGCCCAGGAGGGTCTGGTAGAGCAGATACTCGTCGTTGCGGTCCGGAGCGGGCTGGTCTTCCACCACCACCTTCTTTGAGGAGTTGAGCCGGCCCCAGCGCGACAGCACCGTCTGCCACTCGCGCGACATCTCCGACAGGACGTTCAGGCGCGCCCGCACGTCCTCACTCCGCTTGGTGTCGTGGGTGGACGTGGCCAGCAGGGTGTGCGGCCAGCGTTCGAGGCGCTCCGCGTTTTGGCGGTGGAAGGCAGTGACCGAGACGCCGTACAGTTCGGGGGAACCGCCCACCTCATTCAGGGAGGTCAGGCGGTTGTAGGTGTAGAAGACGGTGTCCTCCACGCTCTTGGCCATGATCGGCCCGGTCAACTGCTGAAACTTCAGCGCCCACTCGATCAGCCGGGGCCGATCTGCCTCCGCGAAGTCCTTGACCGTCGTCAACAGGGCGGCATCGCGGACGAAGTCAAAAATTGCATCGGCGGTGCGCGGGTTGCGCCGCCTGGCCTCCTCGACCGCCGCCTCGATGACCAGCCGATCCTGGGCGGCGATCCCCTCGGGGCCGGTGATGTAGGTGCGATAGACGGGAAGACAGGCGATGATCTCGCGCAGCGCGAAGGTCAAACTGTTGAGGGTGAAGTCGCGGCAGCAGCGATTGCGTTCCGCGATTCGGTCCAACTGATGCGCCAGGGCGTTGATCTCGCTGACCATCGACACCAGCATGGTCATCTTCTTGGCCGAGCCGACCATTTGTTGGAAGTTCGCACTCGCGCCGGTGAACCCCTGGTAGGCGCGGTCAAAGGCCTCACGGCCCTCGGCGTCCACAAACAGCCCGTTGACGGCGTTGAGGAAATCGTAGCCGGTGGTCCCATCCACCGCCCAATCCTGAGGCAGTGTCTCGCCCCGCGACAGGATCTTCTCCGCCACGACGTACAGGGGCCAGACGGGCGCTCCCTGGTCTGCCCGCGTGACCGGCAAGCGAGCCGCAACCTCGCGCGCCAGGTCCTCCCTCGCGACCGCGGAGGACGGATCGGCGTGGGCGAGAAGGTGATGCTGTTGGAGTTGGCGGAAATACGCCGCCGGGTCGCGCAGGCCATCGGGATGATCGATGCGCAGGCCCGTCGCCTTTCCTTCCGCCAGCAGTTGGAAAAGAATTTCGTGCGTCGCCTGGAACACCTCCGGCAACTCCATGCGAATAGCCGCCAACTCATTAATGTCGAAGAACCGGCGATAGTTGATCTCCTCAGCCGCGACGCGCCAGTACGCCAGGCGGTACGCTTGCTGCTCGATCAGGGAATCGAGCAGGTCGAAACTGCGCGCTTCGCCGACGGTGCCGTTGAACTCGCGCACGGTGTCGTCGATGGCCGAGCGCACTTCGGGGCTGGCCGTACACAGGTTGGCGAGCCGATGCTTGACGACCTCTTTTTCGCGGTGGCGTTCGGCGACCTTGTCGGGCGTATTCTCATGGCGTGGCGGCAGGTAACGCAGAGCCGTCAGCACACTTCGCAGCTCGCGCAGGTGCATTGGCCCCTCGCCGAACACTGCGCCCGGACCGGCCAGCACTCGTTCGAGGATGCAGAGATAGGTGCAAGGCGCCACCGGCAATTGCGTCTCATAGTACCAGAGCGCAAACGCTCCCTCGGCGAAGGCCAGACGGATCTTGCCGGCTTCGAGGACCCGGCCATACTGGTCTTCCAGCAGTGGCAGCAGGACCTTGTTCTTCAGGTCCGGATTCACCGGACACCAGTCGATGTCGAAGAACGACGCGAACGGCGAACCGGGACCGTTTTCGAGGACGTCCATCCACCAAACGTTGCCCGCATCGCCGATGCCCATGTGATTGGGGACAGCGTCGAGGATCAGCCCCATGCCGTGCTGGCGCAGGGCTTCGGCGAAAGGCTCGAATTCCTCACGCCCGCCCAGATCGGGATTGAGACGACTGTGGTCGCAGATGTCGTAACCGTGGCTGCTGCCGGCCCGTGCCTGGAGGATTGGCGAAGCGTAGCAGTCGCTGATTCCCAGGGCGTGCAGGTAGGGTACAAGGTCCCGGGCATCGCGGAAGGTGAAGCCCCGGTTGAACTGAAGGCGATAGGTAGTTCGGGGGATCCGGCGGCGCGTGAGGCTTTCCCGGATCAGCGCATCGGCCGCCATAGCCGCATCCGCCGCCGTTCTCCCCGTGTCTTGGGCCGCCACTCCCAGCCGGTCACCCACGGCAAGGAAGCGCGCCAGCAACAGACAGGCGTCCTCTTCGCCGCTATCGGCCCTGCGCCGCAACTCGGGAACAAGGGCGTCAGCCAACTCGCCGTAGAGTTCCTGCATTGCCCCGCCGCCATCGCCGTGAAGCGCGGCAGCCGGTCCGAGATCGTCGTCGGGCAACACCAGCCGCAGTCCCTTGTCGGCAAGGTCCTCCTGCCGTGGATGTTCTGGTCGGAACGGGACTGGCTGCCGGGTCTTCATGACCGTCTTCCTCGAACGCGGGACTCACAGGCGCTCGCATCGGCCTTGCGTGGCCGGGAATCTCCAGGATGGATGGAGGTGCGGGTGGATGAACTGGTGGAGGTGCGGAGCGCTTCATCCGAGCGTTGGGATGTTACAGCAGCAGACGATTTGGAGCAATACGACTGTGAGGACGAAGAGTGACAGAGGCTCCTTCAAATGGCGGGAGTAAGGTGCGGCCGTGTGGGTGCGGTGGGTTTCGCTCCCGACCTGCCCCGAGCGCAAGCGCGGGGATACCGAAGCAACCCCCTCGCTTGCGCTTGGGGCTGGTCCGTTTTTGCATTCTCCTCGGAATCGTGCCTGTGTTCTCGCAGCTCTCCATTCCGAGGACATTCACATTCCCCATTTTCTCCAGTTTCTCGTTGCTGTGAAGGAACGGGGAAGATAAAAATGTACCTATCCAAACGAACTGTCGCGTTGTTCCCTGAGCCGTCAGGAATTCGACGCAACAAGCCCGGACCGGCGAAGGCTGGCCCATGATCTCGATTGGTGCGCTGCATCATGAAGCCATCCCCCGATAATCCAGCGGCGGGGATTCGCCATTCCGACTCGGACCGGGAGGTAGCCGCCCTTGCGGAAACCCTCGTCCCTCGGGAGCCACCCGCACCGGATCGTCCGGAGCAACTCGATCCGGCCATCCTTCCTTCTCTTTCTCCTGCCGAGTGTGGCGCCGGTGCCGGCCGTGAGGAAACGCATTATTCCCTTGATGCCGCGCCGGAGACCTCGGCGGTCCCTCCTGCCACCCGGAGCCTGGCGCGATCCGTCGCCGACTACGACCTTATCAGCGAACTGGGTCGCGGCGGCATGGGCGTCGTTTACAAGGCCATTCACAGGAAGCTCAAACGCACCGTCGCGCTGAAGATGATCCTGGCGGGAGTCCACGCCAGCGGTGAGGAAGTGACACGGTTTCGCCTCGAAGCGGAAGCCGTCGCTCGCCTCAAGCACCCCGGCATTGTGCAGATTTACGAGATCGGCGAGGAGGACGGCAATCCCTTCTTTGCCCTGGAGTTCGTGGACGGCGGCAGTCTCGATCGCTTCCGGGGCAAGTCTCAACCGGGGCGCCTGGCCGCCGGTGTAGTGGCTGGGCTGGCAAGGGCCATGCACGCTGCACACCAGGCCGGCGTCGTCCACCGCGACCTGAAGCCCGCCAACGTGCTGCTGTCCCGCCGGGCTGATGTCGAACCGGTAGCCGGACAGCAGCCGGACCTGTCGGCGTTCGAGCCGAAGATCACCGACTTTGGACTTGCCAAGCAACTCGACGCGGCCGATGGGTTGAGCCGTAGCGGCGCCATCATGGGGACGCCTGCCTACATGGCCCCCGAACAGGCCGAGGGACGCATCCGCGAGATTGGCCCGGCCACCGACGTCTACTCACTGTGCGCCATCCTCTACGACCTGCTGACCGGCCGGCCGCCGTTCGTGGGGACCACCGTCTGGGAGACGCTCGATCAGGTTCGCACTCAGGAGCCAGTATCGCCCAAGCGACTGCAGCCCTCCATTCCCCTCGACCTGGAAACCATCTGTCTCAAGGGGCTGCGCAAGGACGCCCGTCAGCGTTACCCCAGCGCCGCCGCGCTGGCCGACGACTTGACACGGTTCCTCGATGGCCGGCCGATCCTGGCGCGGCCAGTGTCGGCCTGGGAGCGAGTATGGAAGTGGGCGCGACGCGAGCCGATCCGGGCGGCGGCGGTGGCGGCGGTCTGCCTGGCGCTGGTTGGACTCGTCGTGGGTGCTGTCTTCTTTGGCCTGTACAAGGAGCAGCAGGCGACGGCCCTGTCGCAAAAGATCGAGCAGCAGCAAAAACTGCGGCAGCGACTTGAGGACCTGCGCCGTTCGGCCGAAGAGGCAGAGACGTCCGGTCAACTCGCCGTCGCCCGGCAGCACTTGGACGAGGCGGTGACCCTTCTCACGAACGACCAGAATGCGGCCGCCGAAGAGATGCGGTCGCGCTTCGAGGAAGGTCAAGGGCGCGTCAAGCGAAAGCAGGACGAGCAAGCGGCCGCGCTTAGCCAGAAAATGCAGCAGCAGGAAGAACAGGCCAAACTTCAGGCTGCACGCAAGGATTTTGGCGAGCGTGTCGAGCGCTTTGGCCGGCATCGAGACGAGGTGCTGTTCCATGCCGTCAGTTTCCGCGACGAGTATGCGGCCGACGGCGCGGCCCTGGTCCGGGGTGCGGCGCCGGCGGCGCTGAAGGAGCTTGGGCTGGACGCGACGAAGCGGCCCAAGGAATTCGCGACTGGCCTGGAACTGTTTCGAGCGGCAGCGGAGCCGGCTGCGCAACTCAAGACAGTGGCGGTCGAATGCTATCAGACCCTTCTGAGTTGGGCCGCGGCCGTGGCGGCTCCGGGTGGAGGGATGGTGGACACCAGGGCCGATCCCCGGCTCGCTCTGCGCCTCCTCGATGCCGCCGCATCGCTGGCGGCGGCACACCACCTCGAACCCCCGCAACTTTATCACCTGCGCCGGGCGAGTTGCCATGAGATGCTGGGCGAGATTTCCCTGGCCCGGCAGGAGCGCGACCGCGCTGAGGCCATCACGCCGAACACGACCATCGATCTGTTCGAGTCGGCCCTGGAGCATTATCGCAAGGGACAAATCGACCAGGCCGAGGCAGCCTGCCAGCGGATCGCGCAGCAGGAGCCGAACCACTTCTGGACGCAGTATGTCGGTGCCTTGTGCAACCTGCGCCGGCAACAGTGGAGCGTGGCCATCGCTCGCCTGAACGCTTGCGTGGACAGGCGGCGCGATTCGGCCTGGCTGTTGATGTATCGCGCCTTGGCTCATGCCGGCGCCGGCGACTTACCCTCCGCCGAAGCTGATTTCAAACAGGCGCTGGACAGGGCCGGCGACCCGGCCCTTCGCGCCGTCGTGCTGATCAACCGCAGTTCCGTCTGGTTCAAACGGAAGCGCTGGCCGGACGCCGAGGCCGATCTCTTGCAGGCAATCGCGTTGCAGCCGCGGGCCTATCAGGGCCACGCCAACCTGGCGACCGTGTATCAGAGCCAGCGCAAGTACGACAAGGCTATCGAGGCAATGGACGAGGCCATCAAGCGGCAACCGGCGATCGCGGGCCTGTACAGCGCCCGCGCCCACCTGCATCTCAATCGCGGGGAAGCGGCAGCGGCACGGCGCGACTTCGAGGCGTTCATGACTCGGGAGCCAGAGGGCAGCGCCTCAGCACAGTGGGCGGAAGCCCTGGTGGAACTGGCCCGGATGAAGTTGAAGGCCGGCGAACTGGACGGAGCGCTGGCGGACTGCGATGCGATCCTGGCGGTGAAGCCCGACTTCGCACCGGCCCATGCCCAGCGGGCCGAGACACTGCTGAGACTGGCCCGCTATGCCGACGCGGCGCAGTCGATCGACCGATACCTGTCCACGGGTGGAAAAGGAACTGGGGAAATCCATCGCGTGCGGGGCATGATTCACACGCACTTTGGCAAGCACGCCGAGGCGGTGGCGGCCTACTCGCGCGCCCTGGAGCAGAAGCAAGACGCGGAAACATATAGTCTGCGCGGCTGGTCCTATCTGGCGCAGGAGGCCCTGAAGCCGGCCCTGACCGATTTCGACGCGGCCCTGGCGTTGGAGCCGAAGCATCCCGAGGCACTGGCGGGCAGTGGAATGACGCGGATGATGATGGGTCAGGCGGAGAAAGCCTTGATCGACATCGAAGCGGCGCTCAAGGTGGGACCGAAGACGCCACATCTGCTATTTCAGTCGGCGTGCATCTACGCTCGCGCTGCCGCTCAGCCGGGGACGGAGCGAGAGAAATACCGGCATCAGGAGCGAACGCTGGATCTGTTGCGGATGGCGTTCGCGGAGTTGCCGGAGGCGGAGCGAGCAAAGTTCTGGGCCGAGCATGTGGAGAAGTCAGCCGCCCTGGCCTCGCTGCGGCGCAGTGGGGCCATGCTGAGCCTGGCCCGGAGCTACAGGCGGAACTAAAGGGAGAGTAGTGATGTCCGGTTTTGTGTGGTCCTGGTTGAAGGGAGTCCTCGCCCGGCGTCCGCAGCGCTGCTCGCACCGGTTTCGGCCGCGCGTGGAACGACTGGAAGACCGCACGCTGCTCGCCGGCGATATCATTCAGGGGGCGACCGCGCTGACGTTCACCGGATTCAACACGGCCCATGTGGGAAACTTCCTGTCGCAGGCGAACGAGGTTGATCTGTACTCGGTTCATCTTGGCAGTGGTGACCGAATCAGCGTTAATATCAGCGCTCAAACGGCAGGTAGCGGATTGCAAAGTATCCTTCGCGTGTTCAATTCCAACGGCACGCAAGTGGCGCTGGACGATCAGGAAGGCGGCGACCCACATCTGACGTTTCAGGCAGCCACGGCCGGAGATTACTTCATCGGCGTGTCCTCGGCAGGCGATGACGCTTACAACCCGAATGTGACAGCGAGCGGCCACGGCGGCACCACGACGGGGATCTATTCGCTGGCCGCGCGCTTGACGCCGCAAGCGACCTTGCAGGAAGACCTGACAGGGAGTTCGTTTCGGTTGGGGACGGACACTGCAGTCTGGGGCGGGAAAGTGCCTCTGACCTTTACCGTGGAGAACCGCGGCGGAACGGCGGCAGGTGGCACTGCCCGCGTTCAACTTGTCCTGTCTGACAGTAATATCTTCGACCCGGCAGCGCACACGATTAACCTGGGCCAACCGATCTCCCTGGCGGGCCTCGGATCGGGACAGCAGTACGAATCAGGATCGCGCACGATCAGACTTCCGGCCCTGTCGGTGGCTCAGGCTGCAGGTTTTGCGCGGTCCGGCCCGGTATTCCTTGGGGTGCGGATCATCGACGATACGCTGAAGGATTTCAGCCTATTTGACAAGACGGGGGTGCATCGTGGCGAGGACTGGGAGACGCTGACTGTCGTCACTCAAGGGCCTGCGGGTGTGACCGACCTGTCGTCGGTGGATCCCAGCCTCAACGCCCGGGTCAGCGACACGCTGGCGAGCGGGGGCCAAACGAGGGTCTACACGTTCACGGTGACAGACTCGCAGGGGAGCGGACGGCTGACGGCGCACGTTACGCCTCTTGCCGGTAGCACGGTTGTTCCCCGACTGACGCTGTTCGGTCCAGACGGACAGTTCTTGATCCAGTCGGACGACGGAGTGATCGTGCAGCACTTGCTGCCTCTGCCGACGGGGATGAGTTACTCTCTCACAGTGTCCGCAGTAGACAGCGGGAGAACTTATCAACTAACGACGCAATTCTTCGGGACCAGTTCTCCATTTGCCGAGTTGCCCGTTACAGCCGTGCCAAGTTCGGTGGGCGCAGCGGACTTAAACGGTGATGGCAATCCCGACCTGATCGCAACTGAGTACACGGCCAACAGTGTGAGTGTGCTACTGGGGAGCGGAGACGGAACGTTCCAGTCACTGCAACCTTACTCTGTTGGGGCTGGCCCCACGAGGGTAACCGTGGCGGATTTGAGAGGAAACGGCAAAGCCGACTTGATCGTCTCTAACCTGGTCGATGGTACCGTGAGTGTGCTACTGGGCAATGGTGACGGGACGTTCCAGGACCAGCACATATTCGCGGTCGGCAACGGCGCAAGTTGGGTTGCCGTTGCCGACGTCAATGGCGACGGTAATCCCGATCTTGCTGTCACCAATTACACGAGCGCTCAGGTGAGTGTGCTTCTAGGCAATGGTGACGGGACTTTTCAACCACCGCAACCATTCGACGTCGGTTCCACTCCTCGAGACGTCGCTGTTGCTGATGTGAATGGGGACGGTGCAGTGGATCTCGTCGTCGCTAATGCGGGCGACGACACGTTGAGCGTTCTGCTTGGGCAGGGTGACGGCACCTTCCAGTCTCAGAAGACTTATGCAGTCGGAACGACTCCTGAATCGGTAGTGGTCGCGGACCTGCGGGGCAACGGTGTAGACGACCTCGTCGTCACGAACACCCACAACAACACAGTGGGTGTGCTACTGGGCAATGGAGATGGCACCTTCCAACCTCAGCTCACCTTTAGCACCGGTTCACTCCCCGTAGCAGTGGTGATTGGAGACGTGAACCAGGATGGTAAACCCGATTTGGTTGTCGCTAACCAGACTGGGTTTACCGTTGGTGTACTGTTGGGAAAAGGCGACGGGACGTTCCAACCCCAGCGAACTGTTCCTGTAGCCCAACCCCTCGCGTTGGAGTTGGCGGACTTCAATGGTGACGGAAACCCCGATCTTGTCGCGGCCAACTACATCACCAACACGGTCAGTGTATTGCTGGGTGACGGGGATGGTGCGTTCAAACCACCAGAGAGCGTCGTCGTCGGTTCAGATCCAGTGGCTGTGACTGCGGCGGACCTGAATGGGGACGGCAAGCCTGACCTGATCACCGCAAACAAATATGCTGGCTCTGTCAGTGTACTCCTGGGTAACAGCGATGGGACATTTCAATCGCAGAAATCGTTTGCCGAGGCGGGTCAGGGGTCTGCAGCGGTGGTGTCGGCGGACGTCAACGGCGACGGCAAACCAGACCTGATTGTCGTCAACACCTACAGCAACTCCGTGAGTGTACTGCTGGGCAATGGTGATGGCACCTTCCAGCGTCAGCACTCGTTCCCTGTCGGTACCGGGCCATTCGCCGTTGCAACAGCAGATATTAACGCGGATGGTAAACTCGATCTCCTCGTCGCCAACGACGCGGACGATTCGGTGAGCGTACTGCTGGGCAAAGGTGATGGTACCTTCCGGCCTCAGCATGCGTTCGCCGCCGGATCCACCCCCTCCTCCCTCAAAGTGGCGGACTTCAACGGCGACGGTAAGCCCGACCTGCTTGTAGCAGACTACAACAGCGCCTCTGTTAGTGTACTGCTAGGCAACGGCAACGGAACGTTCCGCGATCCCCTCTCCTATGGCGTGGGGCGCTCGCCTCGATCAGTCGCTGTGGCAAAGATTAATGGCGATAACATCCCTGACATTATCACCGCCAACGCCGCCGACGGTACGGTCAGTGTTCTGCTAAGCGACGGGGCGGGCGCTTTCCACTCTCAGCGCAGCTTTGCCGTTGGTGCCGGCCCCATGGCAACGGATGTGGCGGATGTCAACGGCGACGGGATACCAGACATTATCACTGCCAACTACTACGACAGCAGCGCTAGCGTATTACTAGGCGACGGCCTCGGTTCCTTTGTTGCCCAGCCGACTGTCTCTGTTGGGGCTCTGCCCTTGGCCCTAGTGCTGGCCGACGTCAACGGCGACGGGAAGTCCGATGTAATCACGACGAGTCCTGTCCTCAACACTGTCACTGTGGCGCTTGGAAATGGCGATGGCACGTTTAACTCGGGGACATCCACTAACGGAACCGGAATGCGCAACACGCCCTACTCAGCCAAGCTGACCAACCACGACGGTTCACTTGACACGGTCATCCTCGACCGTGCAGGTAACATTCTCTTCCGCAAGGGCCTGCCCGGCACCGCCAAGACGTTCTCCCCGCCCGTGAGCGTTAACGGCATGCTCTTCAATAACCAAACGAAGAAGACGGAGGAACTCACCGCGCGCGATCTGACCGTGCTCCGAACCGCCACCGGCTGGGCCATCGCGACAGCCGACGCCATCCCCGACCCCAACATTCTGGCCACCGAACATCAGTTCGTGTACAGCGTCTCCCTGTACGAGTATGCTGCTGCCAGCGGGAAGTTCCAACCAACCACTGCCTTCACCAGCACCATCCTGCCAACGCGCATCGCCGCTGCCGACCTCGTTGATCCCACCGATATCGTCAACGGCATCGAAGACCTTGTCGTGGCTAACTCCCTGGACAACAGCGTCACCGTCGCGATTCCGCCGCCGTCAGGATCCTCCAATCCAACCTGGTCTACGATGACCATCCCCGTTGGAATTGCTCCCTCCGACATCGCCTTCGCCGATGTCAACGGCGACGGGTGGCTCGACATTGTCGTCACCGATCAGGCCAGTGGTGATGTCACCGTTCTGCTCAACGATGCATCTCACTCGTTTAAGCAGATCGAGCGTTTTCGCGCCGCTACCGGACTCTTCGGACTTGACACCTCCTCCGCCACTGTCCAGGTTAGTTCCCTCGCGCGGTCAGTCAGCCTGGCTGCGGGCGATTTTACTGGCGACGGACTCAACGACGTTGTCGTGGTCAATCGCGGTTCGCACAGCTTCACCGTCCTCCCCAACGACGGCAACGGCGGCTTCCGCATTCCCACAGCGGCGCTGACCACTTCCACGAGCGATGGACTTGCAATCAACGACCAGCCTGGCCCTGTCGTCGCCGGGCATTTTCGCGGTCCCACCATGCCGCTCGATCTCGCGATCCTCATGGTGGACCGCGCCGAGGTCTGGATCTTCACCAACGATGGCAAGGGCCATTTCTCCCACACCAGTTCCGCCCCCGCTGGCACGGCCCCCACCGGCCTGAGCCTCGATTCGGTCACAGGCGATCTGCTCGTCGGCAACCAGTTCGGTGACATCCTCCGACTGATCGGAAATGGCGATGGCACCTTCCATACCATCCCCTTCACAGGCAGCCGCGCTCCCCTCGACGTGCAATCTCTCCGAGGTGACGGAACTCCCAATGTCCTTATCGCCAGCCAGGCGTCGAATCAAATCGCCATCCAGGATCGTAGCGACACCGCCCACTTCGCTCCCGTCCAGAACCTGGCGGGGGATCCGACTTCGCACATGGCCCCAGGAGACGTGAAGTGGACGAGACTGGAAGGTGCGAATGGTCTCTTTGACGCCGTCGTCATGGGCAGCGGCAGCAATATGGTCCAGGTCTTCCACGCCCTCGGTTTCGATGCCGCCGGCCAGCCCATCCTTGCTCCACCACTCGACATTCCTGTCGGCAGTCAACCGGTAGGCGTCACCATCCAGGACATCAATGGCGATACTATCCCGGACATGCTCGTCGCCAACCAGGGGTCGAATGACGTCTCCGTGTTGTTCGGTGGTTACGACTCCAAAGGACTGTGGATTGCGACACCGGGTCCCCGACTGAAATCCAGCGGCAATGGGCCGATCTCCACCACCCTGCGCGACCTCAACGGCGACGGCATTCTCGATCTCGCGATTACCAACGCCGACGGCACGGTCTCCGTCCTGCCGGGGCGAGGCCAGGGTTTTTTCGATGATCGCACCCCGGCCACATTCAACGTCTCCGGCGGTATCGTCGCCTCATCCTTCGCCGTCGGCAGCGATATCGGCCTGGCAATCACTGGAGCGGGCAACATCGTCTCCATCAACCTCGACACCTTGGCGTCGGCGCCCGTTTTCCAGCCCGCCGGCGGCGTGGAAGCCCGCGCCATCGTCGCTCTGGCCGGGGGCGACGCCGTCGTTGCCTTCAGCGACGGCACGGTCGCCGAGTTGGCCCCTGATGTAACTGGCCAACTGGCTATGGCCAGCATCTTCGACCCATTGACAGGACTGCCGCCTGACCCCAGCGCCCTCGCCGTCTTCGACACCGGCACCGGGATTCAGGTGTTCGTCACCAGCGCGGGAGAAGACCTGGTCTTCGTCTTTGCTCCTCCCTCACCCACCGGACCCGTAACCGAGGTGACAACGTCCGAGGGATCGCCGCTCACCCTGGTTATCACGCTACTCGCCGGCAATCCTGTCGAGACCGATCAAACGGTCTCAACTACCAGCAGCGACGAGAACACTCCGACGACCGACGTGCCAACGGAAACCACTTCTGCCGCCACTCCTCGCAGCGGCAGCGCAGACAAGGACGCAGACACCGACCCGGCGACGAACGTCAACGGCGACGCTCCCGAGATCGGCGTCGATGTGGACAACAAGTTGAAGGACGCCGACCTGCGCCCACAAATGCCGGACCCCATGAAGGATGGCCCCACCTCCAACCGCGAGTTGTCGCCCTTCTCCGATCCGATGCCGGCCGTCCAGATGCTCCCCGAAGTGGTCGATAGTCTGTTCTCCGCCTGGACTCATGACGTGCCGGCCACGCCAAAGCTCGGCGCGGTTGAGCAAGCGGTTGCAGTTCCCGCGGCACCCGCCCTGGAAGAGTCCGTCGCCGCGCCGTTTGCCAGGGACGCGGTTACTGACTCGGATACGTCCGCCGGACCGATGGGTTCAGAAGACCGCACGGAGAATGCGATTCGGGTGGGGGAAGGACCGTCGGTCCGGGCATCCTCAGCCGATGTCGTCCTCGATCACTTTTTCCTGGTTTCGCTGGTCCTCGCCGGCATCGTCCACCAGGCGCAGAGACAGCCAGACTCGGACGGTCCCGAGCAAAGGCGATTTTGACCAGGCAATTCTCGGGGGTGGTGCAAGCGATATCCGGGGACCTGGATACCTGATCGGCAAACAAGCAAGCCGTCTGGTATGGTCGGAAGAAAACTGCGGAAATGATGGGATGGACCTGGAAAGCAGCTAACATCCCCAGCACGACTGAGGGAACGGCTCGCTGTTCGTCGATTTGCACGCCTTGCGGCATTATCTGATAACTGCGACTGTCCTCGCCGGGCCAGCGAGGGACAGTAAGAGGCTCCTCCCGGGGTCGAACCGGGGCATCACGGATTTGCAGTCCGTCGCCTTTCCGCTTGGCTAAGGAGCCTTCTTGACAGTAATTCTATCGGTCAGTGCCTGAACCCGACTTGCGTGTTTTCACGTTTTTCTCGCGAATGCCTCCACACTCTGTTACCATCGTCACTGAATCGCCCGGACCTCGATTCGCAGGAGAGAAACGTGCGTGGACTGGTGCTGGCGCTGACGCTGCTGACGGGAACCTTCCTCGCGGCACAAGAACCGTATGGAAGCATCGACGATCTGAAACTGCTCAAACCCGACGACAAGGTCGATCGGCCAGGTGTGCCGCCGCCCACGGGCGCGACCGTCCTGTTCGACGGCAAGGACCTCGATGGCTGGACCCATCGCGACGGCAAGACGCCGGCGAAGTGGAAAATCCTCAATCTGGATAAGAGCGGCAAGGTGGTGCAGGTGATGCCGAAGACGACCGACATCATCACCAAGGAGAAGTTCGACGGAGCATTCAAACTGCACGTCGAGTTCCGCGTTCCCTACGAGCCGAAGAACTCCGGCCAGGGCCGCGGCAACAGCGGCGTCTATTTGCAGGGCCGTTACGAGGTGCAGGTGCTGGACAGTTACGGCATCGCCAAGCCCGGCGAGGGCGACTGCGGCGGCATCTATGGTATCGCCAAACCGACGGTGAACGCCTGCAAGGCGCCGACGGTCTGGCAGACGTATGACATCGAGTTCAAGTCGCCGGAGTGCAAGGACGGCAAGAAAGTGAAGACCGGCCGGATCACCGTCTATCACAATGGCATCAAGATCCACGACGACGTCGAGATCACCAAGGACAACACGACCGCTGGCCTGGGCGGCGACCCCTGCAAGCCGGGACCGATCCTGCTGCAGGACCACGGCAATCCGGTGCAGTTCCGCAACATCTGGCTGCTGCCCGCGTCCTCTGCAAAAATCGAGAAATGACCGGAGGAAAATCCGAAATCCGAAATCCGAAAGAAGACAGGCTGGCTCTGGTATTTTTTCGGGTTTCGGGGTTCGGATTTATTTAGGATGGTTTGCCTGCACACCCAGCCACAGGGCCAGCCCGATCACCGCATAGGTGCGCAGCGGCAGAAAGAGCAAGTTCACCGCGAATCGCAACTCGCTTCCATGTACCTGAGAGGCCGGCCAGGTGAACGTCGTCTCCGGGACGAACAGGATCATGCACAGGGCGAGGAAACCGGCCAGGCTGCCTCCTCCCCCGTGCTGACGCAGCAGAAGTTGACCCAGGACCGCCAACGGCAGCAGCAGTACGACCAGATAATGGTCCCAGGAAATCGGCGACAGCAAGGGCATCAACGCCACACCCAGGGCATACTCCCAGTTGAGTTGCTCGCCCGCCGCTGGACCGCCGCCCCACGGATTCCATGGCCCAGCGACCGCCAAAGTCACGGCGGCACAACCCACCACTCCAAAGCAGATCCTTGCCCAGGCCACGGCAGTGGCGGCCGATCCCGCCAGTCGCGCAAATAGCCCTAGCAGCGACACGTTGCCTGGAAAACCCTCGTACTCAGTCAACACTCCCTGTGCGGTCTCGCGATACTCTTGCAGACACCCGCTGCCGGCGAGGACGGCGACCAGGCCCCACAACAGCAAGGTTGTCAGTAAGGCGGCCAGGAAGGCACGGCGATGTCGGCAGAGGAAGTAGAGCAACAGCAGGGCGGGAAACATCTTCAAACAAGCCGCGACAGCGATGGCGATGCCCGCGACGATGGGCCGCTGACGATGGAGAGCCTCCCAGGCAACGACGATCAGGACGGTCAAGATCAGCCCGGATTGGCCGAGCCGAAGAGTGGCGAGGACCGCCTCGGACCCCAGCGACGCGAGGACCAGCAGGACAATCTGCCGGCCCGTCAGTTGGAACGCGAGTCGCCGGCCGATGAGCCAGAGCGACAGGCCGAGCGCCGCCAGGGACAGCAGTAGCATCGCCGCCTGGGTGAGCAG
>JBBSDR010000014.1:0-16888 GCA_038240465.1 Gemmatales bacterium | reverse complement strand
GGCACCGTTTGTTCACGAGCAAGGATTGCTCGTTCCATGGGCTCTTGAGCCAGGAGGCTACCATGTGCCCCGCACGTCTGCCGTGTCTGCTTTCCGTTCTGCTGCTGACAGCCACCGACGCCCATCCCGGAGGACCCGCCGCCCCGGTCGTCTTTCGCGGCAAGACACTCGCCGAATGGAGCGGCGAACTGCACAGCGTCGATGCCCGAACGCGCCGCCGGGCCGCGACCGCACTGGCACTCGGTCCCTTCGGCAAGCAAGCCGTTCCCGCACTGCTCGGGGTGCCGCGCAACGAAAAATCCGACCTCCCCCTGCCCGTCCTGATGGCCCTGTCGCATCTCGCTCCCGACGCGCCCGAGGTGGCGCCGTTACTCGCGCCGTACGTCTCGCTGTCCTCGCTCCAGTCGAATAGTCTCCCCATCGAGACATCCCGACTCGGCCCGACCGGCATGCCGCTGATCCTGGACCAAATTCGCAAGAGGGGCCTGGAACACTACGACGTCTTCTCCGGAGTGAACAGGTCCGCGTTGCCGCTCTTTACCGCCGCCCTGAAGGATGAAGGGAAGTGGGTTCGCGCTGTGGCGGCGACAACCCTGGGCAATCTGAAAGCCGAGGCTGCCGGCGCCGTACCTCAACTTCTGCTGCTGCTCCACGACAAGGAAATCCCTGTCCGCGCTTGCGCCATGGAGGCCCTCGTCAAGATCGGCCTGCCACCGGGGACGATGCAGCTATTTGTCGAGCGGTTGCGCGACAGTGAGGACGCCGGCGCGGCCGCGTCGGCACTGGCGTCTCTGGGGAAGCCTGGTATCGTCGTCCTTCGTCAGGTGTTCGCGAGTGCCAGTTCCGAACTGCGTATCACCATCCTCGATGGAGCGTATTCCGCGGGACGAGACGCGCTTCCCCTCCTGCTCGATGGCTTGCAGCATCCGGATGAAGAGGTGCGGCGCAGGTCTGCAACCGGGCTGCGGCGTTCTCCGGCCGCGCTCGATGAGGTCCTGCCCCAACTGATCGCGGCCCTGGCCGACAAGGACGCGAAGACACGCGACGAAATTGTCACTTGCCTCGGCCTGATCGTGCCGCCGCGGCGCGAGGTGGTGCTGCTCCTGGCGAAGACAATGCTGGACGCGGATTCCGATGTCTCCTCCTCGGCCGCCGCGGCCCTGAAAAATTTCGGTCCTCATGCTCGCGCTGCCGTGCCACAACTTCTCGATGCCCTGAAACATCTTGAACCCGGTGTTCGCTACAAGGCCGCGGCGGTCCTGGGAGCAATGGGAAGTGTCCGCCGCGATGTCGTTCTGGCGCTCTGTGCTTCTCTGAAAGACAGCGCTGAGATCGTCCGCATTGCCGCCGCCGACGCGATCGGCCGACTCGGGCCGGACACCCTGGCGATCGAGCGCGCGTCGGTTCCCGCCGGCAGCGTCACCTCTTGCGAGATTGTGCAGCCGGCCCTGCGCCACGGCCTGCACGACAAGCAGCAAGCGGTCCGGATGGCGATGGCGTCCGCCCTGGTTCGTCTCGGAGACCGCAGCGAGAAGCTCGCCAAGCAACTCGGCCTGGAGGCCCTCGATCCCTTCGGCTACCTCTTCGGGACGCGCTCATATCCATCGCGTCAGTGGGCGCTGATGGTGCTGGGCGAGATGGGCAAGGCGGCGCTTCCGGCCCTGCCCTTTCTCCTCCTGACGCTGCGCGAGGACAACCGATATCTCTCAACGGTTGTGCTGGATCTGCTGGCGGCGCTGGATCCGGATGCGCGCGAAGTGATCCCGACATTGCGGTACACCCTTGAGACTTCGGAAAGCCCCGGCACCCGGCATGCGGCAACCCTGGCGTTGCTCAAGCTTGGCAAGGCGGGACACGGCGTCCTGCGGGAACTCCTCTCCCTGGGGGACGATTCGCCCAACGCCTACTACATCCTGGGTGGACTGCAATCTGCCGGTGTCGAGGCGAAGCCCCTGTATCCCAGCCTTCTCCGGTTCACTCGGGGAAGCGACGGCAAATGGTGTGTGAAAGGGCTGCGCATGCTCGGGGCAAGCGGTGTGCGGAGCGAGGAAGCGCGGCGCATCATGCTACAGGCCCTGGCCGACGAGGACGACAGCGTCCGGAGTATCGCCTGTAGCTCGCTGGGCGCGATGGGAGCGGAAGCACGCGCCGCCATCCCTGCCCTTGTCGGCTGTCTGCTCGAACCCCGGCCACAACAGCGGTGCAAGGCAATCCAGGCGTTACGGCAAATCGGCCCGAACGATGCGCGTGTTCTGCCGATCCTCGTCGAGCTGTTGACGGACCCGGACGAGACCGTGAGGAAGGAAGCCGTCGAGGCGCTGGGTGCGGGGGGCCGTCCTGCGCGGTCGGCGCTGCGCCATGCCTGTAGCGATTGCGGCGACAGCGTGCGTGTGGCCGCTGCCTGCGCTCTGTCGCGAATCGGCGACAGGGACGAGTGCAAGCGCGTCCTGCGGAGCGTGATGCTCGACGGCAAGGATACCCGGGTTCGCGTCGAGGCGTGCCAGGCGCTGTGGAAGCGCGAGCGAACGCCCGAGGTCGTGCCGGTGCTGGCCGAACTGTTGCGCGACGACAACGCCCGGGATGCCGCTGCGGATGCGTTGTGCGAACTCGGTGGAGCGCTGGACGACGTGCGCGCTTTTATGCGACCATTGCTGAAGCACGAGCTTCGCGCCGTCCGCGCGGCTGCCTGGTGTGTGCTGGAGAAGACGTCGCCGGAATTGACGACCGCTCTTGTGAATGCTCGCTGACAGGGAGAGTTTCATGCGCAACTTCTTGATCCTCCTGCTGTTCATCACCTCGACCACTCGGGCTGAGGAGCCAGCGAAGCCGCTCGTCTTTCGCGGCAAGACGCTGGTGCAATGGCGGGCCGATCTGCACAGCACCCAACCGGGCATCCGCTCGCGCGCGGCGACCGCGCTGGGACTCGGACCCTTCGGTAAGGCAGCCGTACCCTTTCTCCTTGAGGCAAGGAAAGACAGCGACGCCGATGTCAAACAAAGCGTCCTCGCTTCCCTGGCTGAACTCGGTCCGACGGCTCCCGATGCCGCCCCTGCCTTGGTCCCCGAGATTGAAATTCGCCCAAGCCGTTTCGGCTCGATATCAAGACGCCCCATCGACGTGTCGAGGATCACCACTTCGAGCATTCCTCTGCTGCTGAATCGCGTCCGGCATGATCCGGATCTGGCCAACGAGTCCGCTCACAGAGAATTCCTGAATGGAGTCGATCGGTCGGCAATTCCTCTGCTCAGAAACGCGTTACGCGATAGCTGCTGGCACATCCGCGCAGCCGCCGCCTCTGCTCTCGGAACGATGGGAAACGACGCTGCCAGCGCCGTACCTGAACTGCTCCAAGCACTCAAGGACGACAATGCAAATGTCCGAAGTGCCGCTATCGCTGCCCTGGGCCGCACCCGCTCTCGGCACTCCGTTGTGCCGAGTCTTGCACAATTGCTGTCAGGCGACGACGTTATCCAGGCTGCATACGCCCTGACGCGGCAGGGATCGGAGGGAATGGCAGCCCTCCGACAGGCGTATTATGGCGGCTCGCATGAGCAGCGCTTCATCGTACTCTTCTGCCTCAATGGCGCTGAAGCCGACGCACTGCCGCTGCTGCTGGATGGCCTGGGCCATCCCGAAGGCCATTTGCGCGGAATGGCAGCGCGGGGGATTGCGGCCTCATGGATCGCAGTGGATCGAGACCTGCCCCGGTTGATCGCGGCCCTGGAGGATGGCAATGCGAATGTCCGCGCATCCATGATCTCCACTCTGGGGCAGGTCGTGCCACCGCGCCGGGAAGGAGTCCTGGCCATCGCGAGGATGTTGACTGACCAGGACGTCGAAGTCCGCGCCGCCGCCGCCGTCGTGTTCCGCCAACTGGGCCGATTTGCCCAGCCCGGCGTGCCACTGCTGTTCAAGGCGCTGCGACATCGCGAACCGAATATCCGGTCCCTGGCCGTGGAGCTTCTGGGACAAACCGCTCCCGCGCATCACGACGTTGTCCTCGCCCTGTGTGAGGCCCTCAAGGATAGGTCCGACTCTGTCCGCCTGAGTGCGATGGTTGCCCTTGGCAACTTCGGTCCGGAAGTGCGTGGCCTGAGCAGAACGGATGGCCCGGCGGACAGCGCGCGAAGGACAGAGATCGTCGTGCCGGCCCTGCTGGTGTGTCTGCGCGATCGCTCGGCATATGTGCGCGTCTTTGCTGCCGATGCCCTTCTGAAAATCGGCTATCACAGCGACGCCATTGTCCGGCAACTGGGACAGGAGGTCCTCGATCCCTGGCAACGTCTCCTTCGTCTGCCGGGGTCCACTGCTCGCCAGACAGCAGCCGGCATTCTACAACGGCTGGGCCGGAAGGCGGCCCCGGCCCTGCCGCACTTGATGCTGACGCTGTACGACGACGACTACACCCCGATCGAGACGCTCGGCGCGATGGGACCGGCAGCCCACAAGGCGCTGCCCGCTCTGGAGCGCATGCTGGACAGTTCCTTCGGCGACGCCGTCCGCGGGAGGGCCGCTCTGGCTCTGACCCAGTTGGGAGAGGACGGCCTTGGTATTCTCCGCACCGCACTGGCCCAGCAAGACGAGCGGTTGACGCTGAGCGTTCTCCTGGGTGTGCGGCCCGCCGGCCGCGCAGCGCGAGGGTTGCGTCCTGATGTCCTTCGCCTGACGCAAGAGCCGAACAGTGGAGTTCGCCATGCTGCCATCTGCACCCTTGAGGCGATTGGAGCGCGAGGCGAGGATGTCCGCGGCGTGCTGCTTCGCGCCCTGCGCGACGAGAGCGAAGGCGTCCGAGAGGCCGCCTGTCAGGTCCTCGTGGCGATGGGGCCAGAGGGGAAAGACGCGATCCCGGCGCTGATCGAGTCGCTTCTCCATCGAAGCGCGGACCATCGGCGAACGGCCGTCGAGGGACTCGGACAAATCGACCCCGGCGACAGGCAGGCGTTTCCCGCTCTCGTCGAGACGTTGACCGATCCGGACGAGACGGTGCGGAAGGCGGTCGTCGAGGCGCTCGGGAAAGCAGGACATCCGGCCCTGTTCGCCCTGCGAAATGCCTGCCGCGATCGCGGTGAAAGCGTTCGTGTGGCCGCCGCCTGCGCTCTATATCGCATCGACGGTTACAGGGACGAGGCCGGGCGAGTCCTGCGGAGTGTCATGCTCGACGGCAAGGAGGACGTGGTCCGTGTCGAGGCTTGCAAGGCGCTGTGGAAGCACGAGCGAACGCCCGAGGTCGTCCCGGTGCTGGCCCAACTGCTGCGCGAAGACGGCGCACGCTCCTTCGCGAAGAATGCACTGTGCGAACTCGATGGCGCACTGGACGACGTGCGTGCATTTGTGCGACCATTGCTGAAGCACGAGCTTCGCGCCGTTCGCGCGGCCGCCTGGTGTGTGCTGGAGAAGACGTCGCCCGAGTTGACGACCGCTCTTGTGAATGCTCGCTGACAGGGAGAGTCTTATGCGCAGCCTGTTGATCCTCCTGCTGTTCGCCGCCGGCATGGCTCACGCCGAGGAGCCGGCTCGGCCAATCGTCTTTCGCGGCAAGACGTTGCTGCAGTGCAGCGGCGAACTGCACAGCCTCGATCCGCGAACCCGGCGGCGCGCGGCGACCGCACTTGGACTCGGCCCCTTCGGCAAGCAGGCCATTCCCACACTTCTCGAAGCGCCGCGCGACGAGGACCACGAGCGATCCCTCAGCGTCCTGATGGCCCTGTACCAGTTCGCGCCCGATTCGCCTGAGGTGGCGGCGGCCCTCGTGCCTTATGTCAATCTCACCTATAACAGCATGGGCGCTCGCGGGCGGTTCTTTCCGTGCGAGGCATCCCAACTCGGCCCCGTAAGCGTGCCTCTGCTTCAGGAGCGCATCCGTCAGATGGACCCGGGGGCTGGAGTTTGCAAATGGACTCTCTTCTCGGGAATGGACCGTTCCGCCCTGCCGCTACTGAAGAAGTGCCTGAAGGACGAGGTGACCGCGATCCGCGCCGCGGGGGCAACGGCCCTGGGCGACATGAAAGAGGATGCCGCCGGCATTGTGCCGCTGTTGCTGCCGCTCTTGCACGACCAGGAACTCCTGGTCCGTGTCTGCGCCATGCAGTCCCTCAGGAAGACCGGCGTTCCACCGGCAGCGATTCCGCTGCTGGTCGAACGCTTGTACGAGTACGAGGATTCCGCATCGACCGCGGCAGTGCTGGCCGGATTGGGCAAACCGGGCATCGCCGCGCTGCGTTCGGTCTTCGCCAGCGCGAGTCCGGAATTGCGGAACACCATCCTCAAAGGTGTGATCCCGGCGGAACAGGACACGTTTCCTCTGCTGCTCGATGGCCTGGGACATCCCGACGTGGAGGTCCGACGCCGGGCCGCTGTCGAACTCTCCCGTTCTTACGCCGCGCTGGATGAGGTCCTTCCACGACTGACAGAGGCGATGGCGGATAGTGATGCGGAAACACGAGGTGCCGTCGTCCGTGCGCTCGGCGAGATTGTGCCACCCCGGCGCGACATCGTGCTGATTCTGGCGAAGACCCTGTTCGATGGGGATTCGGACGTATCTGCCGCCGCAGCCGGTGCTCTCCTCTCGCTTGGCCCAAATGCCCGCGCCGCCGTCCCGCAACTGCTCGATGGGCTGAAACACCACAACCCGCGGATCCGCGCCAGGGCGGCGCTAATTCTTGGCGACGTGCAAGGCGTCCGCCGCGACATCGTCCTGGCCCTGTGCGCCAGTTTGAAAGACGACTCGGCCGACGTCCGCAGCGCAGCAGCCGAGGCGCTCGCGCGGCTCGGGCCAGTGGTCCTGTCGATCGTCGATGAGGCCCCCGTTCCCGGCGGTTCCTTGAGGCGCGAGATCGTGCTGCCGGCCCTGCGGCGGTGCCAGATCGATAAGGAACAGGACGTTCGGATTGCTGCGGGTGCGGCCCTGGTCAGTCTCGGCGATCGCAGTGAAAAGCTGGCCCAGCAACTCGGTGTGGAGGTCCTCGACCCGCTGGGCTACCTCTTCGGCACACGGCGCGACTTCCGGCGTCAATGGGCGCTGGGTCCGCTGTCCAGGATGGGCAAGGCCGCCCTGCCCGCGCTCCCCTTTCTTCTGCTGGTGCTGTACGAGGACAATCTGAACCTGTCGCCGGGAGTGATGGAGGTGCTGGCGTCAATGGGACCGGCTGCGCGGGCGGCGATTCCGGCCCTGCGGGACACGCTGCACAACTCAGAATCCTCAGTAAAAAGGGCGTGCGCGGTTCGGACGCTGCTGAAGCTCGGCGACGAGGGGCAAGGTGTCCTGCGCGAGGGCCTGGCGCTGCCGGACAGCTCGCTCCACAATGCTATCCTTGGAGGACTGCGCCAGGCGGGTCCCGAAGCGAAGCCCCTGCTTCCCAGCGTCGTCCTGATCGCGCGCGACGCCGACGGCGACTGGAACCGAGCCGCTCTCGGGACGCTCCAGGCCATCGGCGCCCGGGGCGACCCGGCGCGACGGATCTTTCTTGACGCCCTGGATGCGGAGGACGAGTACGTTTGCCGGATTGCCTGTGCGGCGCTTGGGGCGATGGGACCGGAAGCGCGCGCCGCCATCCCGTCGCTTCTCGGCTGTCTGCTCGAACCACAGGCGTATGTGCGCTGCGAGGCGGTCAAGGCGCTGGGACAAATCGTTCCGGACGACCGGCGCGTTCTGCCGGCCCTGGTCGAGACGCTGACCGATCCGGACGAGAGCGTGCGCAAGGAGGCCGTCATCGCCCTGGGAGCGGTGGGCCGAACTGCCCTGCCGGCGCTGCGCAGCGCCTGTCGCGATCGTGACGAGAACGTGCGTCTGGCGGCCGCCTGTTCCCTCGGCCGCAGGGGCGAAAACAGGGATGAGTGCAATCGCCAACTCCGCAGCTTGATGGTTGACGGCAAGGATGTCGGAGTTCGTGTCGAGGCGTGCAAGGCGCTGTGGAAGCGCGAGCGAACGCGCGAAGTCGTGCCGGTGCTGGCCCTGCTGTTGCGCGACGACGCCGCGCGCTCGGCCGCGAGGGATGCACTGTGCGAACTCGACGGGGCGCAGGACGATGTGCGGGCGTTTCTGCGGCCCCTGTTGCGGCACGAGCTTCGCGCCGTCCGCCTGGCCGCCTGGCAAGTGCTGGAGAAGACGTCGCCCGAGTTGACAACCGCTCTGGTGAATGCTCGCTGACAGGGAGAGTCTTGTGCGCCGCCTCTTGTCTTCCTGCTGTTCATCACCTCGACCCCTCGGACCGAGGAGCCGTCGCCAGTCATCTTTCGAGGCAAAACGTTGCAGCAATGGCGTGCCGATCTGCACAGCACCCATCCGGGCGCGGCGACCGCGCTGGGACTCGGACTCCTTGGCAAAGTGGTCGTACCCTATCTCCTTGAGGCAATGAAAGACAGCGCCGTCAAAGTCAAACTCAGTGTCCTTGTTCGCCGGTGAATTCGTGATACTATCTCGTCTGAGTTGACACCATTCCGCAGGGGGTGACGTCCATGCTCCTGGAACGACTTCACGGCGAGAACATCTTCGTCATCCACGACCTGCTCTCCCCTGAGGAGTGCGCCGGCCTCATCGCCCGAAGTGAGGCGCTCGGCTACGAGGCCGCGGCCGTGGGCGGAGAACTGCTCCCCCAATTCAGGAACAATGCGCGTGCTTTCCTTGAAGACGCCGCCCTGGCGGCAGACCTGTGGCGGCGGGCTGTGTCGTTCGTGCCGCGTGAGCGGGATGGCCAGGTGGCCTGCGGACTGCACGAGCGATTCCGGTTCTACCGTTACGAAGCGGCGGAGCAATTCGGCGCTCATTACGACGGCTCCGTCCGTCGCGGAGTGGAGGAGAGCAAACTGACGTTCATGGTTTACCTGAGCGACGTCACCGAAGGCGGCGCGACGCTTTTCTACCGGCCTGGCCGCGTCATCGACTTCGAGGTCCGGCCTGGATGCGGCAAGGCGCTGATCTTTGAACACCTCCGCCTCCACGAGGGAGCGGCGGTCGTGCAGGGGCGAAAGTATGTGCTGCGCACCGACGTCATGTATCGGCCGCCAGACGCCTTTCTTGGAGGGGAAGCGACGGCTTGACCTTCCGTGAGTCGAGGTGAAACGTCGCTCAACAAACCACGCTGGAGCCATCCCAAACGTGGAGAACCAGGCCGGCGGTTATCCGGTGGTACACGAAGCGGAACCGGTCAAGCGGCCCACCTGCCCGGTGAGCCGCACCCCTGAAAAGCCTACATGCGGGCCGGGTCAGGTGCAGCAGATCCGCTTCCGCCTCGGTGACGCCGTGGTGACGCCGTGGCCGTAGATGTGTAGTTGCGTCGTCTCCGGGTCGATGCAGTGCCGGACGTCCATGAGGCGACCCCTGCCAATCGGCGCGGACGAGCCTGTCGCATTGTACCAGCACCAACGTTACCCGGCATCCGAAAACGCCTTCCTTCTCACTTCCGGCACGTCCTCGGAGTGCGGGTTGTCACTTCCGAGAAGGTCGGCACCGTTTTTCTCGCCGCAAGCGTCGATTCGGGGCGGCATTCGCTTTGCTTCCGCCCTGGTTGGCGAAAGTGGTTGACAACCCTCGACAGCCAAGTAGAAAAGCACCTACGCCAGCCGACCGGCCGGCCCTTCCTCTGTCCCCGGATGCATCGTAGAGCCATGACTGAACCGACTCCGAATGCTCCTGAAACCCCTCGCGCGGGCGCTCCCCAGGCCGCCGCGGCGACGGCCCCCAAGCCCGCGCCTGCCGCGGCCAAGCCCGCCGCCAAGGCCGGCCCCACGCGCCGCTTCTTCCTCTTTGCCTGGGTGACCGATCCCATGATCGTCGCCTGGAGCAGCTTCATCGCGTCGATGGGCGCCATGTCGCTCATCACCCTGCGTTTCCTCATTCCCAACGTGCTGTCCGAGCCACCCTCAAAGTTCAAGGCCGGACTGCCGGACAACTATGAGGAAGGCAAGGTCGTCGAGCGCTTCAAGGACCAGAACACCTGGATCGTTCGTCTCGACGGCGTCATCTACGCCCTCAGCACGACCTGCACGCACCTGGGCTGCACTCCCAACTGGCTCGAACGCGAGGGCAAGTTCAAGTGTCCCTGTCACGGTTCCGGCTTCTACATCAGCGGCATCAACTTCGAGGGGCCGGCCCCCCGGCCGCTGGAGCGCTGGGCCGTCCGCATCGGCGACGACGGCCAGGTCGTTGTCGATAAGAGCAAGAAGTTCCAGCAGGAACGCGGCGAGTGGAGCAATCCGGAGTCGTTTATCAAGGTGTGAATTGGTCAATTTGTGAATTTGTGAATTTGTATCCGCACCTGGAGTGCGTGAGCGGCGCGAGCAGCCGCTTTCAAATCCACAAATTGACCAATTCACAAATTGACAGTTGAAGGATTGAACATGTCATTAGGGGAATTTATCCGCGGTTCGCAGGTCTGGAAGAGCATCTTCCGGCATCCCGCGCCCAAGGATCGGCGTAACCGCGTCGTCGTGATGCTGACGAACGTCTTCCTGCACTTGCATCCGGTGTCGGTGCGCAAGAGCGGCATCGCTCTCAGCTACACCTGGTGCATGGGCGGCATCACTTTCTTTCTGTTTCTCGTCGAGACGATCACCGGCGTTCTGCTGATGTTCTACTATCGGCCAACGCTGGAACACGCTTACAACGACATCCTCGCCCTGCGCGACGTGGTCACCCTCGGCGTCCTCCGCGAGATTCATCGCTGGGGCGCTCACGCCATGGTCATCACGATCTGGCTGCACATGTATCGTGTGTTCCTGACCGGAAGCTACAAACCTCCAAGGGAATTCAACTGGGGCGTCGGTGTCATCTTGCTGGTGTTAACGCTGCTGCTGAGCTTCACCGGCTACCTGCTGCCCTGGGACCAGCTTGCCATCTGGGCCATCACCGTCGGCAGCAACATGGCGCGCGCCTCGCCGTTCCTCGGCCACGAAGGCCCCGGATCGACCTTCCTCGTCATCGGCGACGTGCCACTGATCCACAACGGCTCCGATGCCCGGTTCATCCTCCTCGGCGGACGATTCGTCAGCGGCGAGACGTTACTGCGGTTTTATGTCTTGCACTGCGTGGCCATTCCCCTGGCTGTGGGGATGCTGATCGCGGTCCATTTCTGGCGCGTTCGCAAGGACGGCGGCATCAGCGGCCCGATGTGATTTTTCAGGCGAGCCGAGTAGGTTAGGCTTCCAGCCTGACCCTGGGGCAAGGTAGGTTAGGCTTCCAGCCTGACCCTGGGGCAAGGACAGAAGAGTCAGGCTGGAAGCCTAACCTACCGGTTGAACGACGAAGGAATTCGCAACCATGTGGCATAATCCCGCGGCCTGGGAACAGTTGCAGATCGGACTCGGCGTCTTTTACACGCTCTGTCTGCTGCTCCAACTCGGGTACCTCTACAGCCAGTTTCGCAAGCTCAGCCCACTCGCCGCGGCCGGCTGGGGTACGCTCGCCGCCGTCTACATGGTCCTGGCCTTCGCCAATTTCGCCCAGATGGGCCTGGCCATGCCCCAGGGCGCCAAGGACTTTATCGACAACCTGATGGGGCCGGTTATCTATACCACCCTCTCCGTTGTCGCCTTTGCCGCCTTCATCTACTGGCGTGCGACCTTCACCGCTCCCAACGTCGCCTGGGGCATCCTGCACGCCAGTTTCCTCGCTCTTGGCCTCGCCGTCACCGATCCGAATTTCTACGAGATCCTCTCCAAGCCCGATAATGTGCCGATTCCGATGCTGATCTACTCGGTCGGCTTCTTCACCTGGCTGGCCGTCCGCCGCGGCGTCATCAACGACGAGCGCATGGCGCGCGGCGAACCGCCCGTCGAAAAGCTCGACGACGAGAAAGTCCTTGTCTGGCCCGACCTGGTCTACACCGAATTGATCGCGATGATCCTTTGTACGGTCATCCTGATCGTCTGGGGCATCGTCCTCAAGGCCCCGCTCGAGCAGCCGGCCACCAGCGCCAAGGCCCCCAATCCGTCGAAGGCGCCGTGGTACTTCCTCGGCCTGCAAGAGATGCTCGTCTATTTCGATCCGTGGATGGCCGGCGTCGTGCTGCCGACATTCATCCTCATCGGCCTGATCGCGCTGCCCTACATCGACTTCAACCGCCAGGGCAACGGCTACTTTACCTTTGCCCAGCGCAAGTTCGCCATCATCACCTTCATGTTCGGCTTTATCGTCCTGTGGGTGACGCTCATCGTACTGGGGACGGTCCTGCGCGGGCCGAACTGGAACTTCTTCGGCCCGTTCAGTTTCTGGGACTCGCACAAGGTCGATCCGCTGAACAACATCAACGTCAGCGATATCTTCTGGGTGCAATGGCTCGGCAAGGACAAGACTGCGCTGAGTCCGATCGTGCGCGAGTTGCCGGGCTTCTTCATGATCTTCGTCTACATGTTCGTGCTGCCGCCGCTGCTGGCCAAGACTTTCATGCGGTCGTTCTTCGTCCGCATGGGCTTCATTCGCTTCATCGTGCTGGTCACCCTGATGCAGTTCATGGCCTCGCTGCCGATCAAGATGGTGCTGCGCTGGACCTTCAATCTGAAGTACATCGTCGCTTTGCCCGAGGTCTTCTTCAATATCTGAGGAGTCAGGGGTCAGGGGTCAGGGGTCAGCGAAGACAAAAGAACCCGTCGCTTGCGCTCCGGGCTGGTTTTCGGTCTTCCCTGACTCCTGACTCCTGACTTCTGACTCCTGACTCCTGACTCCTGAGGTAGCCATGGCCGCCACCGATAAACTTTATCGCAATCCGAAGGCCCTGAACCTCGTCTTCGCCTTCTCGTGCGTCGCGATGCTCCTCAGCGTTCTCTGGATGCTGGTGGACGATTACAAACGCGAGTACAAGCAGGTCCAGCGCGAATTCCGCGACGTCGAGGAAAGCGTCAGCCTCAACGCCATGCTCGACAAGCTGCCCGATATTGATGTAGTCAACGGCGCACGCGCGACCGTCACCGAGAAGCGCCAGGCCCGCGACGCCAAGAAGCAGGAACTCGACAGCCTCAGTCGAGAGTTCGCCGTCAGGCAGGCCAAGGCGGGCAGCCGTTTCCAGAACGCCAAGGCGCTGTTCGACTCGCGCTCCAGTTACCGGGACGAGGACACCGAACACCTCGGCGAGGCCCGCACCGAAGAGGCCCGCGCCGAAGCCCGCAAGCACCTCGAAGCCCGCGACCGGGAACTGGCAGACCTCAAGGCCAACATGATCGAGGCCCAGAACGACCTCGACGCCGTCAACAGCGAATACAACAAGCAAATCACCCAGCCCCTCCGGCCCTACGAGGACGAGTTGAACCGGGCTGAGGACTATCTCAAGGAAGTCGTTGGCGAGTTCGATCGCTTCGCCAAACTGGCCGCCGAGAAGAAGTGGAAGGCCGGCGACACTTTCCGCAATCTGCCCATCCTCGATGGATTTGCTTCGCCTACACGCATCACCCAGTTCGTTTCCGAGGAACTGCCCCTCAACTACGGCGGTTTCAAGTACGTCACGCGCTACGATCGCTGCGCCACCTGTCACCTGGGCATCGAGCGCGCCAACTACTCGCGCGAAGCCCTGAGCGTGGTCGCCGACGTTCGCTCGCCCGAAAAGGCGATCGGCGAGTTGATCCAGGCCGTCAAGGTCGCCGAGGTCAAAACCGCCAGGGCGGAGGCGGAACTTGACGATCTCAAAGGAAAGCTCAACGGGAAACTGGCCGACGTTCGCGACGCCATCGAAGACAAGGTAGGACTCACCAAGGCTGTCACCGCATTCGCGCTGAACGTGAAAAAGGCCGAGGCGCTGATGGACCAGGACAGTTACAGGAACGTCAGCGCGGCGCTGGGCCGGCTCGAAATTTCGGCGCAGCGCCAGGAGAAACTGTGGGCCGTTCACGATCTGCTCGCCGAGCGCAGAGAGAAACAAGAGAAATTGACGTTTGATCCGCGCGACGTGCCGAAGACGCTGCGCGACGTCAAGCTGACTGCCGGCCAGATCACGCAGTATGCCGCTCATCCGCGTCTGGACCTGTTCGTCGATTCCAACAGCGCGCATCCGATGGAGAAGTTCGGCTGCACAATCTGTCACGCTGGCCAGGGCAGCGCCACGGACTTCCAGAACGCCCTGCACATGCCCAACGACGCCGTGCAGAAGCGGCACTGGCAGGGAGGCGGCGAGGACGGCCACAAGTGGAGCCGCAGCCATGACTGGGACTTCCCAATGCTCCAGAAGCGCTTCACCGAAGCGAACTGTTTGCAGTGCCACCATCAGGTGACCGATCTGATCGGCCGTGGCACCAAGGAAGAAGCCCCAAAGCTCCTCGAAGGCTATCACCTGCTCAAGGACAACGGCTGTTACGGCTGTCACGAGATCGCCGGGAGCAAGGGCGGCCGCTCGGTCGGCCCCGACCTGCGGCTGGAGCCGACGCCGGCCCTCGACTGGCTGCCGATCAAGGACCAGTTGGCCGCGAAGGCCGATACGCTCAATCCGCCCGGCACGCTGCGCAAGGTCGGCCCGAGCCTGCGCCGCCTCGCCGAGAAGGTCCCCAATCCCGACGACAAGAACGTCAACGCCTGGCTGCTGAGCTGGATCAAGTCCCCGCGCGATTTCCGCCCCGACACCAAGATGCCGCACTTCTATGGGCAGTCCACCAATAACAAGGAGTATCTCTCCAAGGAGTACGAGGAACTCAGCCAGAAGAACCGCGACGTCAAGGACCAGAGCCGCTATCCCGACGCCGAGGTGTACTCGATCGCCTATTACCTGCAGAGCGAGAGCAGCAAGTTTCTCGGCGGCGAGGACACCACCCGCGCCGTCGTCCGTCATGACCTGCTCTCGAAGGCGAAACAACTCGACGACGCCATCACGACGGCCCGGGAGTTGACCGCGAAGAGCAAACTCAGTGTCGCCGAGAGGATGACCCTGTCCGAGAAGAAGCGCGATCAATTCCGCATCAAGAAAGACCTCGACACCCTGCGGCGCCGTTATCGCGATCTGTCGCTGATGTCGCGGCCGATGGATGCCATCTTCATCAATGAGATGGGCGACCAGTTGCAGCAGTTGCTCGACAACTCCCTCGAACCCGGCCTATCGACGGAGGAAGTCAAGGAGACGTTCGACAAGTTTGCCGGCATCGTCAAGGACATGCAGCGCGACACGATCCCGGCCGGCCTTCTGGCTACGAAGAAGGACCTGATCGACTCCACCGGCAAGCCGGTGTCCTGGTCGAGCGTTCCGGACAAGACGACCCGCGGCAAGGAACTGTTCACCGAAAAGGGCTGTCTCGCCTGTCACAGCCGGACCGACGTCGTCATCCAGGCGAAGGACCCCGCCGGCGAGGTCATCGCCAACGACATCAGCGAGGCGAACTTCGGTCCCGAACTGAGCCGGATCGGCATCAAGCTGGGCGGCGACAAGAAGAACGCGCGCAACTGGCTCGTTCAGTGGATCCTCAATCCGAACGTCTATCATCCGCGCACGCGCATGCCGATCACGCATCTGAGCGTGGAAGAGGCAGCCGCGATTGCCGACTGGCTGCTGGCCTCCAGCAATGATGGCTGGAAGCCGCAGGACGTGGACAGGCCGTCGTCCGATACGCTGGTGGAACTGGCGGCGATGTCGCTGGTCAAGGTGCCGGCGATTGGCCGGCAGAAGGCGACCAACGTCCTCAAGTCGGGGCTGTCGAAGGATTACACCGACAAGCTCGCACCTGACGCCGACGAGCAGTTGCTGGTCGAGACCGGCAAGGACGGGCCGGTCGATGATCCGCGGCTGATGCGCTACATCGGCAAGAAGGCCATCGGGCGGATGGGCTGCTTTGCCTGTCACGACGTTCCCGGCTTCGAGGCGGCCAAGCCGATCGGCACCGCCCTGAACGACTGGGGCAAGAAGGACCCCGAGCGTCTGGCTTTCGAGGACGCCAGCGGCTTCGTCAAGGAACACTTCAAGATCGCCGAGACGCGCGACGACGTGAGCGATCCGAAGAACGTGAAGCCCTCCAGCGCCTGGCTGGCGACGGGCGGCGGCAAGACGCCGGAACTGGAGAAGTTCTACGCCGACGCGATCAACGGCCATCAGCGCGACGGTTTCCTGCAACTGAAGCTGGCCGAGCCGCGCAGTTACGACTATGGCCGGGTCCGCGACTGGGACGATCGGCTGCGCATGCCGCAGTTCAAGTTCGCCCGGACGCACCGCCGCGGCAAGGAAGGATCGGCCGAGACGGTCGAGGCCTACAAGGCGCGGCGCGACCGCGAGAGCAAGGGCGACTACGACGCCGTGAGCCAGTTCGACGAGGCCAGGGCGCGCGAGGCGCTGATGACCTTCGTCCTCGGCCTGATCGCCGAGCCGGTGCCGCTCAAGTTCGTCAACAATCCCCGAGGGGATCGCCTGGCCGAGGTCAAGGGCCGGCAAGTCCTCGAGAAGTACAACTGCGCCGGCTGTCATGAAGTGCGGCCCGGCGCGTATGAGTTCAAGATGCCCGAGTCGAAGAAGGCAAAAGAGGATTTTCTGACGATCCTCGAAGGCACTCCGGACCCGAAGGACCATGTCTTCCCCGAATCGACCGCGTGGACGGGCCGGCCGTCGCCCATCCCGGGTGAGTTCCTCGCTTACGGCGTCAGCACCGACGACCGTCCGACTTACAAGAAGGAGGACAACGTCTATCGCATCCGTCTGACCGAGGCGCTGCGCTACGTCGATAGCAAGGGCGCGACCCGGAGCAAGCCGGCTGGCGAGACGGTGGACATTCCCGCCGAGAGCTTGCAAATGCTGTCGCACACTTATGGCGGCGACTTCGCCCGGCTGATCGGTCCCTTCCTCAAGAAGGAAGACCAGACGCGCTTCGACTCGCGCACCAACCAGCGGGCCGCTCTGCCGCCGCCGCTGCTGCGCGAGGGCGAGCGCGTCCAGCCGCAATGGCTGTTCAAGTTCCTGCGCGATCCGTACAAGGTTCGGCCGATGACCGTGCTGCG
>JBBSDR010000013.1:0-17113 GCA_038240465.1 Gemmatales bacterium | reverse complement strand
GGTTGCTAACCATCATCGTGTTCAGGGAGCCGGCGTCTGTCCAGTCTGCCCGGCGCTTTATCCAGGTCCACATCGCGAGAGAGTGGCAGGAATAAAAAGATACTCAAGGTAGAAATCTAAGAAGATCCGGGAAAGTACAGTCCAAAAGGAGACAACGGCGACAGGCATTATCCAGGTCGGCATGGCCTTCGGCGTCGATCGCGGTCGCCAGGCCATCGGTGACGTGTTAGTTTCGACGGCCCTCCTGCCGTACGACGCTCGCGATGCGCGGACGCAGGGGGATCGATACGTCTTTGAATATCAGAGGGTGCGCCGCCATCCAGCGAAAGAGTCGTTGCTCCGGCTCTTGCAGGCTGAAAGCGTGAGAGGAGCCTATCAGCACACCATCTCGTTCGGTGAACTCCTGTCCGGAGCCGCCCGTGTGTTCAGCCGGCACTATCTGGCCGAACTACTCACTCTCGTTCCGGGCGTGAAGGACGGCATCATCGGTGGGGAGATGGAGGGCGTGGGCCTGCTGTCCGTCTCCCCGAGAAAGCAACCCTTGTGGATCGTCGTCAAGGGCATCTGCGACTTTGCGGATGAAAACCGAGATGCGGAAATCGCAGACAACCGGCCTATCGCCTGTCGGAATGCAGCACGCTTCGTCCTCTCTGCCCTGCAAAGAGCGAACGAGACACGCGAGTCTTGAAACATTGAGGGCCACGATCATGCCACTCCTCGACAAGTACTTCCGCGAAGAAACCGACGGCCGATACGATCATCCCCTCTTTCGGTATCTCACAGAACTGGGTGGGCGGCCTGAGTTTCAAGAAGCGAAGGTGGAGGTCATCCGCCCTCGGGGGACCCTCGGTCACGGTCCGGCGAAGCTGTACCTCCATTTCTACACGAAATCCGGGGCCGAAATGGATGGCCCGCAGCCTGAAGACTGGGACGACGAACTCAATACCGCCCTGATCCAGCGCAAGATCAGGGCGATTTCCGTGGATAACGAGAAGGTTCGGTTCTCGCTCGGCCTCCGTGCCGCACTCCAGGGCGCGGAGGCCCGTTTCGGAGATGGCTACTACAATAGCGTCCTTGTCCATCACCTCCTGAATAGCCCATTCAAGGACCATCCGGCGGTTGCAGAAGTTCTCCCGCATGTGTACAGGAACGGGATCGACCCCGCCTTCCGGACGTACTCCGAGTGCCGTGACATGATTGACGGTGCGATCCGTGGGCGGGCCAGGGAATTGACGAACTATCTCAGCTATGAAATCCCGGAAGCCGAGGAGGTCCTGGCCACGGCGGTCGCCCAATATCTGGACGACAGATTTTCGGTAACGAACCGTCGCGTTCTTGGCTTGCTGTGACAAGAAACAAAACGCTGCCCCAGCCCTCGATCCGCACCTGTAGGCTTTGCGCGACTCATTGCTCCTTGCGTGACACGATGGCCACACCGTCCTTGATCTTGTCGCCCGGGTGCAAAATCACCCGATCGCCTTCGCGCAGGCCGCCCAGCACCTCGGCCTCCAGCCCATTGTTGTGACCGATCTGCACCGTCCGCAACACCGCTTTCCCCTCCGCCAGCACATACACCGCCCACTCCTTCTCCTGCCGAAACAGCGCTCCGGCCGGCACTTTCAGGACGTTGTCGCTCTCCCAGATCACGATCCGCGCCTCGACCCGGTACGCATCGCGCAGCTGGCCGCGCCACTCCGGCGGCACCGAGAAATCGACGATCACGTTGACGCGCTGCTCCTCCACACCCAGGGCCGAGACCTTCGTGAACCCCGATGGCTCCGTCAGCCGCACGCGCCCCTCCAGCGGCCTGTCGCCGCCCCAGTGCTCCAGGAACGCCTTCGCTCCGTCGCGCACCTTCACCGCGTCCACGGTCAACACGTCGATCTCGGCCTCGATGTTCTCCGGGTCGCCCACCTCCAGGATCTGCGCTCCAGCCGGCACGATCGTCTCACTCTCCTGCAAGACGCGCAGCACCTTGCCCTTGCGGATCGGTGAGCCGATCACTATCGGCTCTACCTCGCCCGGCGACGCCCAGGGCTTCAGCACGGCCCGCGCCTGCTCCAACTCGAACTCCGCCACCTGCACCGCGAACTTCGCCGCCGACAGATCGTGCTCAAACGAACGCAATTTCAGTTCGGCATCTTCGACATCCTGACGCGAACTGCCGCCGTTCATGCCGGCCCGGCGGACGCGATCGTACTCCGCCCGCGCATGGCTTTCCTGCTTGCGCGCCTTGTCCAGCCGTTCGGTCCCCTCATCCAGCCGGGCCTTGGCGGCACTCTCCTTCGCCTTCGCCTCGGCCCGCGCCCGGGCGTCGAGCAAAGCAGGCTGCACCGGGTCCAGCACGGCCAGCGGCCGGCCTGCCTTCCGCAGCGACTCCAGGTCCGCGCCCGGCTTCAGTTCGATGCGCTGCAGACGCCCCGCGAGCGGCGCCGTCACGACGTAGCGCTGTTTTATCCGCGACTTGCCATGCTCATCGACCGTCAGCTGCAGAGGGCCGCGCGACACCGTCGTCAGATCGACAGGGAGGGGGTGCGATTTGAAGCCATAGAAGAGGCCGGCAAGGATCGCCAGCACGAACAGCATCAGGGGAAGCCGGCGCGTGTACCGTTTCACTTCTGCCTCACTCCTTCGACTTCAGCACCGAAACCAGATCGAGATGGTCGAGCTTGCGCCGAACGAGCAGGCCCGACAGGACGCCCGCGAGCAGCACAATGCTCGACGCGAACGCATAGGTCCAGGGATGAATCACCAGGGGAATGCGGAACAGTTCCGTCACCAGCGCGACCGTGACGATCCAGGCAAAGAAATAGCCCATTGCCAGGCCCACCGGAATCGCGACGAGGGTGATGATCGCCAGCTCGCCGAGGAGAATGTAGGAGATTTCGCCGCGCGTGAATCCCATGACGCGCAGCGTGGCCAACTCCCGGCTGCGCTCCGACAGCGAGATACGCGCGGTGTTGTAGACGACGCCACAGGAGATGATCGCGGCGAAGATGACGTTGAAGGTCCGCATTTGCAGCAGATTGTCGGCCACGGTTTCCTGAAAGCTCTTGATGGCCGCCTCCTGAATGGCGACCCCCGCGACGCGCGGCGTCTGCTTCAGTTTGCGATAGAGATTGTCCAGTTCGGCCGGATCGACCGTGAGATACGCTCCCGAGTAACTGCGGCCCTCGCCGGCCAGCGCGTGCAGGGCGTCCATGTCCATGTAGGCGTTGGCGCCCTGGTAGTCGCTCAACAGGGTTACCACCGGCACTGTGCGCACCGGCCGGCCTCCCTCCATCACTTCCACGATGACCGTGTCTCCCACCACAATGTCGAGCATCTTCGCCAGTTGCGATGAGAGCACCATCCCCTGTTCCGGAAACGGCGTCAGCTTCTCGTCCTGATCGAGAGCGAGGTTGAGCCGGCGTTCGCGCGGCAAGCCCATGATGGCCAGGCGTTTGGAGCGCGGCCCGTGGCGCAGACGAACCGCGACCGTGCGGAACGGCTCGCAATCGTGGACGCCCGGCAGGTGCTTGATCTCGTTGATAACGCGCGTTTTGGCCGGCTCGACAAAGATGATCGTCACGTCCTGGCGCTGGTTGATCTGGAACTGAAACTCCATCAGGTAGTTCAGCGAGTCCTCGGAGAAAGCGCCCAGGACGAGGATCGAAGCGGCCAGCGAGATGCCGAAGACCGACAGCAGCGCCTGGACCGGCTTGCGCTCCAGATGCCGGAGGATCATCCGCGTCGGCTGCGACAGGAAGTTCTTCAGCCCGAGGCGTTCGACGAGAGTCGGCTTGTAGCGCGCGGGTGGCTCCGGCCGCATCGCCTCCGCCGGCGGCAACTTCACGGCCTTCCTCACTGCTCCGAGCGTCCCCAGAATCGCGGCCGCGCTGGCGACAAGCAGGGCGGCGCTGACAATGCTGACGTCGAACTCATAGCCGAGTTCGGGGAACTTGTAGAACTTGGTGTACATCTCCGTCATGCCGCGTCCGAGCCAGACGCCGACAGCCGTGCCAAGAGTCACGCCGACGACCACGACGAACAGTACCAGTTTCATGTAGTGCAGGCCGACTTCCCAGTGCGAGTAGCCAAACGCCTTGAGCGCGGCAATCTGCTCGCGCTGGGTCGAGATCAGTCGCGACAGAACGACGTTGAGCAGGAACGCGGCGACAGACAGAAAGATCGTCGGCCCAATCATGCCTGTGGCCTTGAGCTGGGAAATCTCGTCGGTCACATAGCGGTAGGAGACCTGCTCGTCGCGCCCGTGAGCGCCGTCGCCTCCATAGGATGCCGTCAGTTGATTGAGGCGCAGGAGGACTTCCGGTTCCGAGGCGCCGGGAGTCAGTGACAGAGAGATGTCGTTGAAGGCGCCCTGCATGTCGAAGGCGGCAGCGAGGTCGGTGTAGCCCATCCAGAAGATGCCGAAGCGCTTCTCGTCGGGCAGCAAATCGCCGGGCCGAATCTGGAAGATGTACTCCGGCGACAGGACGGAGCCGACAATCGTGAGTGCCTGGCGATGGCCGTTGATGATGGCCTGCACCTTGTCGCCGGCCTTGAGGTTGTGGGCGAGGACGAACGATTCGCAGGCGACGACCTCGCCCTTGCGTCCCGGTTCGGGCATGCGGCCATTGCGAAGATGGACGCGATTGAGGAGCGGATCGCGGCGTTCGGGCAGCGAGATGAGCCGGCCCGACGCCGGTTCGGTCAGGCCGCGGACGTCGAGGGTCACGTCGGCGACGATGCGCGTCTCCATGCGCGACACGCCGGGAATCTCACCGATCCGCGCTTCGAGCGACTTCGGCGCCCGCTTGACGTGGCTGAAGACCTCGGCGAAGTGATAGCGATCGTAGTAGCTCTGCTGGCTCTCCTGGAGGGAGCGAATAGTGGTCAGCGACATGACGAACGTGGAGACACCACAGGCGATGACCAGGCAAATGGCGATGGTCTGGCCCTTCATCTGCCAGACGTCGCGGAGCAGTTTGCGATCGAGAGCGCTGATCATAAGTTCCTCGTTCCCACGCTCTGCGTGGGAACGCCTTCTTCGACGCTCTGCGTCGCGCGAGTCCGAAGACGCTCTGCCTTGCGTCTGCACCTCAGGCGACGCAGAGCGTCGAAGAGAGCCGTTCCCACGCAGAGCGTGGGAACGAGGGGTTTTTGACTCCTGACCCCTGACTCCTGATTACCACGTCAGTTCGCTCGCCGCCAGCTTGGCCGCGTTGCTGTCCACGCTGGCGATGCGGCCGTCCGACAGATGGATGACGCGGTCCGCCATCTGGCCGATGGTCGCGTTGTGCGTGATGACCGCCGTCGTCGTACCCAACTCGCGGTTGACGCGCTCAATCACCTCCAGCACGACGATGCCGGTGTGGACGTCGAGCGCTCCCGTCGGTTCGTCACACAGCAGCACATGCGGCCTCTTGGCGACCGCCCGGGCGATGGCGACGCGCTGCTGCTCGCCGCCGGACATCTGCGAGGGAAAATGGTCCATCCGCTTTCCCAGCCCCACCAACTCCAGTGCCTCGTCCGGCTTCATCGGCTTCTCGGCAATCTCGGTGATCAGGGCGACATTCTCGCGCGCCGTCAGGCTCGGAATCAGATTGTAGAACTGAAAGACGAAGCCGACATGCTGCCGGCGATAGCGCGTCAGCGCCGCGTCGTCCGACGAATCCAGCAACTTGCCGCGATAGGTGACCGTGCCGCTCGTCGGCACGTCGAGGCCGCCGAGGATGTTCAGCAGCGTCGATTTGCCGCTGCCCGATGGGCCGAGGAGAACAACGAACTCCTTCTCGAACAGATCGAGGTCGATGCCGCGCAGCGCCTGCACGTCCACCTCGCCCATGTGATAGACCTTCGTCAGTCCACGCGCCTCGAAGACCGTGGCCCGCGTCTGCACGGCTGAGTTGGCCTCGACCGGCGCGACTCCCGACATCATCGCCCCTCCTATATACTCAGTATATAGTTTTTGATTTCGTTTGACTTCCCTCTTCATCACGTCTTCAATTCTCAAATGACCATTGAACCTGAAGCCATCGTCTTCCTCTGCATGATCGTCATCGGCACCGCATTCTTTCTGGTGCTGGCGCTGAAACCGATCCTGTTCGTTCGCGCGCTTCTGTGGCTTGTCTGTCACACCTTCTACAAGTTGTGCGTCAGCGGCGTGGAGAACATCCCGGCAACGGGTCCGGCCCTGCTCGTCTGCAATCACGTCACCTACCTCGATTGGGTCTTCCTGACGGTCGCCCAGAAGCGAACCATTCGCTTCGTCATCTTCGCGGGCTGGATGAAGAAGCCCGGCCTGAAAACGATGCTCAAGTGGGCCGGCGTCATTCCCATCGACAAGTCGGGCGGCGCGCGCTCCGTCGTTCAGTCGCTGAAGCTCGCCTCGGCGGCGCTCAAACGCGGCGAGGTGGTGTGCATCTTCGCCGAGGGCCGATTCACACGGACTGGCTTCTTGCTGCCGTTTCATCGCGGCTTTGAGCAGATCGTCAAGCATCAGCCGGCCCCGGTCATTCCGGTCTGTCTCGAACAACTCTGGGGCAGCATCTTCAGCTACTGGCACACCAGTTCGATCTGGAAATGGCCTCTGGAAGTGCCGTATCCCGTGACCGTGGCTTTCGGCAAGCCCTTGCCCGCGACCACCAGGGCGGCCGAGGTTCGCCAAGCCGTGCAGGAACTGTCCGCCGAAGGGGCCGTCGAGCGCAGCCCACACAAGCGCCCTGTCCATCGTCAGTTCGTCCGCATGGCCTCCAAGCATCCGCTGCGGCCGTGCATCATCGATCCGCAGGCGGGCAAGGAGGGCATCCTCTCCTACGGCAAGGTGCTGGCCGGCTGCATCGTCCTGTCGCGCATCCTGAGTTCGCGGCTGGGCGATGCGCCGATGGTGGGCCTCTGGTTGCCTCCCGGCGCCGGCGGCGTCATGGCGAACGTCGCCCTGGCGCTGCTGGGCAAAACGTCGGTCAACCTCAACTACACCTCCGGGACCGCCTCGGTGCAGTCGGCCGCTCGCCAGTGCAACCTGCGTCACATTGTCACCGCGAGAGCGTTCGTGCAGAAGGTTCCTCTGGAAATCCGCGACGGCGTTTCGACGCTCTATCTCGAAGACCTTTTCGCCGCCGTGTCGAGTTGGCAGAAGAGGCACGCATTTCTTCATGTGCTGCTGTTGCCGACGTTCGTCCTCGAACGCTGGGTGCTGGGCCTGGGCAAGCACAGTGCGGGCGACCTGGCAACGGTCATCTTCTCCAGCGGCAGCACCGGCGAGCCAAAGGGAGTGATGCTGTCGCATCGCAACCTGGCGGCCAACGCGGAGTCGATCATTCAGGTGATCGATCCGCGCCCGGAAGATCGCATTCTCGGCATCCTGCCGTTGTTCCACAGCTTCGGCTACACGGTGACGATGTGGGTGCCGCTCCAGGTCGGCGCCTCGGTGGTCTATCAGGCCGACCCGCGCCAGAGCCGGGAGATCGGCGTCTTGTGCCGCAAGCATCAGTGTACGCTCTTCCTGGCGACGCCGACGTTCCTGCGGATGTGCCTGCGCCGCTGCGAACCCCGCGATTTCGCCTCGTTGCGCTTCCTCTGGTGCGGCGCGGAGAAACTGCCTCCGGCACTGGCGGAGGAGTTCGAGAAGAAGTTCGGCCTGCTGCCGATGGAGGGCTACGGCTGCACCGAACTGTCGCCGGCGGCTGTCGTCAACGTCCCCGACAAGGACATGGACGACTTTCGGCAGATTGGCCACAAGGCAGGCACGATTGGCCAGCCGATGCCGGGCATCGCCGCTCGCGTCGTCGATCCCGAAACGTTCGCGCCACTGCCTGTGGGCAAGGAAGGGCTGCTGCTGATCCGTGGAGCGAACGTGATGGAGGGTTACCTCGGCAATCCGGAAGCGACGAAGGAGGCGATTCGCGAGGGCTGGTACGTCACGGGCGACATGGTCAAGATGGACGAGGACGGCTTTATCACCATCACGGATCGTCTGTCGCGTTTCAGCAAGATCGGCGGCGAGATGGTGCCACTTCAGCGTATCGAGGACGAGATTCACGCCATCCTCGGCACCAGCGAGCGGATGTGCGTGGTGACTGCGGTGCCGGACGAGAGCAAGGGAGAGAAGCTGATCGTGCTGCACCTGGGCCTGGACGTTGCTTCGGTGTGCAAGCAGCTATCGTCGAAAGGGCTGGCGCACCTGTGGGTGCCGCGCGAGCGCGACTTCCATCAGGTGCCGGAACTGCCCCAGGTCGGCAGTGGCAAACTGGACCTGAAGAAGTGCAAGGAGATCGCTCTTGAGAAGGCACGCTAATCACAGGCGAACGAACCCAGTACTGATCTTGCTCGTCGCGTGCGATGGAATCAACGGGCGAAGGGAATCAACGCCTGGCGAAAGGCTCGTACGTTGGGAAAGCGCTCTTCCGGGTTCTTGGCCAACGCGCGATGGATGACCGCGGCCAACTCTTGCGGAACCGATGCACACCGATCGCGCAACGGCACAGGGTCCTCCTGGAGGACGACGGACAGATCGGATTTCGAGGCAGACCCAAAGTCAAAGGGATACTTGTTTGAGAGCAGATTATACAGCGTCGCGGCTGCGCTGTACTGGTCCGCGGCCGGTCCCACCTTGTGAAATGCGGTGATCTGCTCGGGCGGCATGAATGGCAGGGTGCCGCCCATGTCGCCTTCCACGGTCAGGGCGCTGAGGCGGGATTCTTGATAGACCCGCGCCAGCCCGAAATCCGCCAATTTGACGGATTTCTTGCCGACCTGGGTGGCGATCAGCAGGTTGGCAGGTTTGATGTCGCGATGCACGAAGCGGCGTTCGTGCGCATACTCCAATCCCATCAGCAACTGCATCGTCATCCGTGAAGCCACGGCCGGAGCGAGCGCGCCGTTCTTCTGCAGGAAGTGACTCGCGTCAATCCCCTCGATGAACTCCATCGTGAAGTACAACAATCCGCTGGTCTCCGACTCGCCAACCTCCAGACAGCGGATGATGTTGGGATGTTCCAGTTGTTGCAGCATGCTTGCCTCGCGCAAGAACCGCTTCACCTGCTTCCTGTTCGTGTTGACGGCCGGCAAAATGGTCTTGAGAGCAACGGTCAGTTTGTCCTGAAGCCGTTCGGCCTGGTAGACGACGCCCATGCCGCCCCGTCCCAGTTCGCGAAGAATGCGGTATCCCGGCACCAGGGGAAATTCGGAAGGCGCGGCCGGGACCGCGTCCATGCATGTATGAGCGAGTGCCGGTGCGGGTATGGCAGCAAGAGCCGGGACCGCAGGGACGGCGAGCAGCATCAGCGTCGCTGTCTCGTTGCCCTCGGCCGGGGACGGCATTGCCTCTCGCTGCTGCGCGCTCATGGCGACAAGAAGACTGGTGCGGCCCGTCTTGATCACGTCGCCATGTTTGAGGTCCGCCAGGTTGGCGCGGACTCCCCCGACCAGGGTCCCATTGCGGCTGCGCAGATCGGTCAGCCGGCAAGAGGGAGGATTGATCTCGACCATGAAATGCAGCCGGGACATGTAGTTGTCGCCGGTGATTTGCAGATGCGCCTGGTTAGAGCGGCCAACCAGGAAGAACGAATGGCTCGTGAAGCGGAAGACCTGTCCTTTTCGCGGCCCTTCGATGACCGTCAATGTCAACCAACTGTCTTCCTCCGCTTCAGCCGCTTCAGCCTTTTCGTCCGGAGCAGCCGCTTCGGGCCTTGTCGCGAATACGGCGCGGACGTCCTCGCCCCCAGCAGCGAATCGCCGCAAGTAATCTTCCGCCGCCGGATGCTCTCCGGCCTTGCGGCGATAGTCGCAGTCGAGCAGGAGCAACTCGCGCAGCAACTTCCCCTGGACCGCGGGCGGCCCTTCGGCAAGGAAGGATTCCAGCGCGGGACGCCGCCCGGCCTTCCATTCGGCCTCGAACCGATCGCAGAGCCGGTCGACCTGCCGCATCTCCTCCGCGTCGTCGGTGCTCATGAGTTCTCCTCTGGTTTCCACAACGCGCGAATGAGTTCCAGTTTACGCTCGATCGTCCGGGTCGTGCAACCGAGGCGATCCGCGATGTCCTGGTTGGAGTACCCCTCGAGCTTGAGCAGGGCAATGGTTCGCAGCGTCTCGCTGTCGAGTTGGACCAGCCGACGCTCGCATTCCTCGGCCATCATGGCGACGAATTCAGGCGAAGGCTCGAGTCCCGGCACCCGATCGAGACCACGTTCCTCAGTCTGGCTCCCCGGCGCCGGATCGATGCCGGACTCGCTGACGACCTTACCCCCGCCGCGTTTGGCCCGAGTCTCCGCCCGTACCAGGTCAATCGCTTTTCGCTCTGTCAAAACGACAAGCAAGCGCCAAAGACTGTCGCGATCGGCCAGGGCCGGGAAGCGGCCTTGCTCGACCGCGAGGCAGAAACTCTTGAAAGCGCTGAGGGCGACATCCTCCTCATCGGCCACGCTGCGGCGAAGTCCGTGCAGCCTGGCGCGAGCGAGCCGAACCAGACGGGCAAAGTAGCGCTCCCACAGCGGCTGGGCCGCTGCTGGATCGCCGTTCTGCAACCGGTCGAGCCAATTCAGAACGGAATCGTCGGAAGGCATGGGCATTCGCCTCGAAGAGCGATCGCAGGGAGAAGTTAAATTCTAACGCTCTCCGTCGTGGTTCGCAACAAGGCTTGTTCGCCAAATTTCACGAGCATCTGTCCCGATGCTGTCGGGTCGCCGATCCCTCCGGCGATAATCCAGGTAGGAAGCTGATTCAAGGCCCCGGGTTCGAGAGGGAGAAAAGTGTCATCATTACGCTCATAGGTACTTGACGGGGTGTTGAGATGTCAGCGATAATCAAAAATCGTTTTTCCACTCGCCGCGCCGAACTTGCGCGTCAGGAGTCGCGATCGAAGCCAGTACGTTTCCGAAAGAGACGGTTGCCCTGACTCAAGGAGGTCCCATGCTTGCCTTCGCTTGTTTGAAATGCCGGCAGACAACCACGATCGCGACGATCCAGAGCGGCAAGATCGTGAATTGCCCCCACTGCGACCAGCAGATGCGTATTGTAGCCGAGGAACCGAATAGTAACGTGTCGCTGATGGCCAGCGGCGATGGCCTCCCCGCCGCCGCGCCGCCGCTCATGCGGCGAGGCCCGTCGCCGCTGGCCATCGGCGGCAGTGGTCTGGCGGGTATTGGGGTGGCCGCCCTCCTGGTCCTGATCTGGTCCCTATTCGGACAAGGGGCCGCCTCCCCGGAAGACAGCCGGATCGCCCGCCATGAGGCGACGGAGCCGGAACCGCTGCCGACGAAACGCCCGCCCATCGCGAAGAAGCCTCGTCCACTCAATGAAGAGAAGAAAGCCGAGAAGCCAGCGGACCCCAGGCCGTCCAAAGACAAACCAAAGCCGCCAAACGACGAGCCTGCCAATGAATCGATCGCGGCGTTGATCCAGATGCTGTCCAGCCCCGACTCCGCGATCCGGTTGAAGGGAGTGCGCGCGATCGCCGACAAGGGGGCAAATACCCAGGCTGCCGTCCTGCCACTGCTGGAACTGGCGCGCAATCCCAAGGAGAAAGACGACGTTCGCAATGAAGCCCAGTCGGTTTTGCTTCAAATCGGAGGTCCGCCGAAGTCCCAACTCGCCGTGCTCAAGGAAGCCCTGCGCGACGAGCGCTACCCGCCGATCAGGACCTACGCGGCAGTCATGCTGGGCAGAGCGGGCGAATCGGCGGCCGGGATGGTTGGGGAGTTAGTGAAGGCGACGAACGATTCCGACGGGAAAGTGCGAGCCAGTGTCGCGCTCGCCCTGGGGAAACTCGGCGACAAGGTGAGAAGCGAAGTCATGCCGGACCTGCGGCGAATGCTGAATGACAAGGAAGTGGACGTCCGCCGCGATGCCTACCAAAGCCTCATGCAACTGATCGTCGCCACCCCGAGCGATGCAGAGGTTTTTCGGGCGATGCTGGCGGATCGAATGGGCTTTCCGGAGAAACGCCGTTTCGCCGCGCACGCCCTGCGCTTGATCGGCAAGGAACACGCTCCGGCGCTCGCGGAAGCCTTGTCCAAGGAGCAGGAGAGTTCCGTGATGGAGGCCCTGTGCAATGAATTGGGCAAGTTGAAGGTGCGGTCCCAAGAGATCTGCCAGGCCCTCGGCCAGGCGCTTTCGCACTCGGAGCTTATGGTTCGAGAAGCGGCCTGCGAGGCCCTGCTCCAATTCGAGTTCCATCCCCAATCGGTCCTGCCCATCCTCAAGGCGATGACGGGCGACGACGACCCCATCACGCGCCTTGTCTGTCAGAAGATGCCGGAGCCGAGCGCTTACAACAAGAAACTGCCGGAATTCACGATCGGGGTGGAGAAGCTGGAGGAACTCAAACTGCACTTGCGCAGTCCCAGTGCCGCGGCCCGCCTGTGTGCAGCCTATCTCATCGGCACGATGGGAGAGGATGCCCAGCCCGCCCTGACCGCGTTGCAAAAGGCGATGGACAAAGAACTCGACCTGCGCGTCCAGGTTGAAATGATCCACTCGCTGGGGAGGATGGGGGCCAGGGCGCGAGACGCCTTGGCAGCCGTCGCCCGCCTCATGAACGACACGGACCCAAAGAAATACCTGGTCCATCTGGAGGGCGCGCTCGGAGTCCTTCGGATCGAGTCCAAGGACGAAGGGATGCGCCGGGATGCGTACAAGGTCCTCGTGCTGGCGCTCGATGTGGGGGATGAAAACAAACTGCTCCCCCTCGAACACGAATTGTTCGACCAGAGTAAGACCGCTCTGGAGAGCGGCGGGCTGAACGCCGCGCGGGCAGTGGTGGATACTTTCAACCTCCGTTTCTTCGGCCCCAACGTGGCGATGAAGTTCAAGGCTCGCGAGCGCTGCTGCAAGGTACTCGAACGAATCGGTCCGGACGCCTTCCATTCCGACGTCAGGACCATGCTGACGAAAGAGATTCGATCCTTCGATGCCGATGAAACCAAACAGGCGGCGACCGCTGCCTGGATGCGTATCGGATTCAAAAACCGGTGATTTACTCTCTCCTGGCGCACGGATCTCGCCAGGAGAGGTTGCTCAAACTCCGCTGTTTCTCCGTGAGGAGTATTCTCATGGCCAGGACCAGATGTCCCCAATGTAACACGGCTTCCCCGCTGCCGGATATCCATCTCGGCAAGAAGGTCCGATGCAAGAAGTGTGCGAACGTGTTCGTCGCTCAAGCGGACGTTTCTCCGGCCGGTTCCGTGGTGGCCGGCGGCAACACGACCGCAGGCCTGTCCGTTCTCGCAAACCAGTCGGCCTCGACCGAGACGGCGAATATTGCCACGGTCGTCGCCAAACCCGTGAACGAACCGGCTTCGGCGGGACTGGGGCCGGCCCTCGCCTGGGTGGCGGTGCTGCTGGCGTTCGCGCTGCCCGTTTCGGGAGCGAGCTGGTTCGTCCTGCGCAACTGGACCGGGAACAGCCCGGCCAGTAAAGGAACGGAGGAAACCTACGGCGTCATCGAGATCGGTTCCGGAAGTGTGAAATTCACCGTCTTCAAATGGATCTTGCGCGAGGACGAAGAAGACTGCGTCCCGCTCGAACAGGGCAATGTGCCAACAACACTCATCAACGATATGGACCAGACCTCACGGTTCCACAAGGTTGGTCTGGAGCAGACGCGCACGGCGGTGCGGACCTTCGCCGAGGCGATGCACAAGGAGCATGGCCTGTCCAATTCGCGGATCCACGTTATTGCCGGGTCCAGTCCCTTCAAACCGCTGCTGGAGAGCAAGAAACTCGGCGAAGGCCAACGCGAGGAAAAGCTGCGTGAGGCGCGAAACAGCCTGACGGAACTACTTCGAGAATCAAACGCCCTTCCGGTCGTTTTCGTCGATCTGGAGAGCGAAGTGCGCTATCAGATCATCGGCGTTGTCCCTCAGAAGCATAGAAAAACCGGCCTGTACGTTGACATCGGCGGCGGCAGCACGCGCGGCGGCTACTTCGGGACCAAGGAAGTCGTCCGGCCAATGAGCGGCCCGGGAGTGAAAGGTTTCCTGAAGAAGATGACAGCGATCGGCGGCGACCCGCCGTTCGCCAACGCGGCCGCCCGGTTGGCCGACATGGAGTTGCACAAACCCTTTCGCGAGGCGGTTGCGAACGATCGGGGTTTGACGTTGCTCCGGCACATTTACCTCAATGGAGGGGTCGTCTGGGTGGCCGCCAACATCATGCATCCGGCCGAGCGCGGACCCAAGGTGCCTCTGACCACGCAGGACCTGCGCGACTTCGCCAAGCGCGTCGGTGGCAATCCGCATTACCTGAAGGAATTCGTCCCCCCCGCCGATATGCCTGCCAGGGACCGTGCAGCCCTGGCAGCCGAGGTGAAGGTTATGGACGAAAAGATCGCCCCCGATTACCTGGTCGCGGGAGCCCAGATTTTGCTGGCGCTGGTCGAAGAACTCGAACTGGACGACGACGACAAGGACCTGGTGTTCTACCGGCACGGCGAAATTGCCTGGACGCTGGCGTACACAGTCGAGACGGTTCGCAAGGGTAGCTGAACGCCTAACGCAAGGAGCCTCCATGGCCGTGCAAATGCTCTGCCCCAAATGCCGCAAGTCGCTGCCGATCAATCCGGAACAGATGGGCCGTTCCCTCGATTGCCCGCACTGCAAGAGCAGTCTTCGCGTTCCCCGTCTCGGCCTTCTCAATCCTTGGCCCAACCCGCGGCAGAGAAGGCCCCCGCTCCTCCGCCGGTTGGGGACAAAACCGGCTTGCCGGCTCAGATCGGCCGCTACAAAATCGTCCGCAAACTGGGGGAAGGCAGTTTCGGCGTCGTCTATCAAGGCCATGATTCCTCCCTCAACCGGAACGTCGCCATCAAACTGCTCCGCGCCGACAAGCTCGTGCAGAAACCAGGAGCGAAAGGGACCACGGTCGTCCAGCGATTCTTGCGCGAAGCCCAGGCCCTGGCTCAACTCCTGCACGGCAACATCGTTCCTGTCTTCGAGTTGGGGGAACACGAGGGGTCGCCGTTCATCGTCTCAGCATTCATTCCCGGTCAGGACCTCGCTTCGCTTATTGCCGAACATGAGGATGGCCTGGAGTCTGGTCGCGCCGTCGCCCTGATCCTGCAGCTGCTCGACGCCCTGACGCATGCCCACGCTCAGCACATCATCCATCGCGACATCAAGCCCGGCAACGCGATGGTCAATTCGGCGGACACGGTCTACCTGATGGACTTCGGTCTGGCGGGCTGGGTCGAACAGGACGAGAGCCGAATGACCGCGGCCGGAACGATCATGGGGACTCCCTCCTACATGCCTCCCGAGCAGGCGCGCGGAGAAATGGACCAGGTGGGACCGGCCGCGGACCAGTACAGCGCCGGCGTCGCCCTTTACGAATTGCTTACCGGCAAGGTCCCTTTCTCCGGCCACAGCATCGCCGTCGTGCTGGCCCAGGTACTCAGCGCGCAGCCGACGCCACTGCGGGAATGGCGTGCGGATATCGATCCCGAACTGGAAGTCATCTGTCTCAGGTCTTTGGCCAAGAAGCCCGAGGATCGCTACGCCGATTGCCGTGAATTCGCCCGGGTCCTGCGTGCCTGGCTGGATGGACGGGGCAAGACCGCGGCCGGCCCTGTTGACGCGCTTTCAAAGAAGACCCTCGACCGTACCGCCGCCGCGGGCGTCTCGAAACGAAGTACGGTTGGCGGAGTGTCGGTGAAGGAGCCAACGATCGAGGGGCAGCCCCAGCGGCAGTCTTCCACGATAGCTCCGACAGGGGCAACCTCACGTAAGACCTGGCTGGCGGCGGCCCTCGCCGGGTTGGTCCTGCTGCTGATCGTCGCCGCCACGGTTGTGATCCTGGGATCGCGCCGTCCCGAGCAGAAACCCTCTCCCTCCAAGGACCCCAAGGGTATTTTCAAGCAACGCGACGAATAACGGGCAAAGACCCGGGAAAGCTGGTACAGGTCCAACACAAGGAGAATAGCTGATGATGCACTTTTCGCGGTGGCGCGCTGGCTGGCCCGGTCTCGTGGCGATTTTTCTTCTCGGATTTGCCGAGGATGCCCGAAGCGAGACGTTCGGCGGCATTGAGATTGGCGGCAAGGGGGTGAAGGCGACAGTCCTCGACGTCAGTCGCCGCCCGGCTGGCCTCGACGTCAAGACGCTGTTCTCCGACACGGAAAACACCGGCGTGACCGCGGGCCTGGCGAAAAGGGGTCGTTTCGACCCCGATGCCCTCAAGGCGACTGCCACTGCGGTGGCCCAGTTCGCCGAACGGCTGAAGAAGGAACACAAGCTCTCCGCGGAACGTATCCATGTCGTCGGCAGCAGCGGTCTGTTCAGCGCCATCGAAGAGGACAAGGAAGCGATCCAGCGGAACCAGCAATTGATGGCCGAGGCAATTCGCGCCGCCAGCGGCTTGCCGATGGCCTTTATCGACGTCGAACGCGAGTCGCGTCTGTCGATCGCGGGCATCATTCCTTCCAACCAACTTGAGGTCTCCGTGCTGCTGGATATTGGCGGCGGCAACACCAAGGGAGGCTGCCGGGTCAGTCGCGATCGCGACGTCACCTTCGGCGTACCCTTCGGTTCGGTAACGTTCGCGGATGCGGCCCGAAAGCAGAAGGCCAATACCTTCGCGGGCCAGCTTGCTGCCGCTCGCGACATGGTGTTGGTTCCCGCATTGAAAAAGGCGATCGACGGTAAGCCGGAGTTGACGAAGCGAGAAGCGATTTTCCTGTCGGGAGGGGCCGCGTGGGCGATGGCGGCGATAATCAAGCCGGCGGATCGGTCGAGTTATGTGAGCCTGACCGCGGAGGATGTGAAGGCATTTCATCGGCTGGTGGGCAAGGCGAACGGCCAGTTTCCCTCAGTGGATCTGTCCTCGATCAAGGATGAAAAAGCGCGCCGGGCGGCCGAGAAGGAAATCGGCAAAGTGGAGAAGGCGATCAAGCCCGATCAACTCCAGGCGGGCGCCGAGATCCTGCTCGCGCTCTCGAGCGAGATGCGGTTCGACAAGGCAAATCGGGTGGCGTTCGTGCGCCATGCCCAGGTCGGTTGGCTGCTTGCCTACCTGTTGGAGAAAGCGGACGCAAAACAGCCCTGACGCGAACGCCCTATAAGGCGAGCGGGGGGGTTTGTGTGCCCCGGGGGTGGCCCAAAACCGGGGCGCGTATTACCCCCCCGGCCGGGGGGCAGGG
>JBBSDR010000012.1:0-17158 GCA_038240465.1 Gemmatales bacterium | reverse complement strand
CGTCTTGTGCGGCTGTGGGACGTGCAATCGGGCAAGCCGGTCGGCACTCCCCTCCAGCACCAGGACTATGTCCTCTCGGCGGCCTTCGGCGAGGATGGGTTCACTATCCTCACGGGGAGTGTCAAGGGGGCCCTCTTCTGGGACCGGAGGACAGGGCGGATAGTTGGTCGGCCCCTCCCGCACGACCGTGGGGTATCGGCGGTCGCCCTCAATCGCGACTGCACGCTTGCGATCACGGGCAGTGCGGATCGCACCGCCCGGGTCTGGGCGACCCAGCTCGGGAGGCCCCTTGGCCCTCCGCTGAGGCATCTAGCCCCGATCAACGGCGTGGCGATTCACCCGCAGGGAACGTTCGTCCTCACCGGCAGCGCGGATCAGACCGCTCGGCTGTGGCGCGTGCCCGCACCCGTGCGGGGCGATTCCGAGCGCATCGTGTTCTGGGTGCAGACACTCGTCGGGGCGGAATTACAGGAGGGCGGGGAGGTGCGCGTGCTTGACGCAAATGCGTGGAACGATTGCCGCATCCGACTGGAAGGGCTGGGTGGTCCCCTTCCCTGATCGTTCGGGAGGGACAGCCCGCCCATTCCACCATAGAGGAACACCCCCAGGAATCTCCCCAGTCGAAGAAGCTGGGGCAAAACTGCTGACTATTTCCTCGCCCGGATGCGGGGCCAAGGCTGTCCCTGTTTTGACCGCCCTCGAAGTCAGCATCGGAAGGGGCCATCTGCACGTCACCGCCAGTGCCATCTTCCTCGCTCTCCCTATACTCACCGACATGGTCCACTGGCTGCGCCTCTTCGACCACCGGCTCCGCCCCCTCTTCCTCGGCTCCCATCCAGAAACCTCTCGCCTGATCATCGGCTCGACCGGTAGCGGCAAGAGCGAAGGGGAACTGGTTGATCTGGTTCGTCTCGCGCGCAGACGTGATTACGCGGTCGTCCTCCTCGACGGCCACGGCCCGCTCGCCTTCCGTACCGCCGGACACTGGGGAGCGCGAGGACACGAAAACCGGATCGTGTACGAATCCCTCCATGCCGTTGATCGTGTCCTCTGCTGGAACATCCTTCCGAGGTCCAGCGCGCCGACACTCTCGCAGCGACTCATCGAGGATGCGGAAACCAGAGACGACGTGGCCCAGGCCTTCATTGCCCAGCGCAATCTCGCGACGCTGAACGATAAGCCCTGGACGAAGGAATGGCTGGAGGCCGCAATCAGCATGTGTCTCTCGCAGCCGAGGAGCGAACCACTTGGCTCCCTGCTGCATGCCTTCCGCGTCGGCTCGGCCGACTATGAGCGACTGCTGTCACACAGCGACCGGCCCGATCTCGTGACCCGTTTTCGGGACATGGAGCGGCTTCGTCGCAAGAATGAAGTGCAGCACGAGATCCAGACCGGCGCCAGCCGCCGGCTGCTGGAACTGGTATGCAGCTCAGAAGTTGTGCGGCTGCGGTCCCGGTTGGGACCGTTCGACTGGCTGGAAGCCCTACGCCAGCATCGGCTCATCGCGTTTGACGGCGGCGGCATCCGTTCGACCGAGATCAAGCGAACGCTCTTCCTGCTCGTATCCCTGCAAGTGATCCAGTCCGTCCGCCGGCACTTCGCCGACACCCAGCAACCGCTCCCGGTCGTCCTCGTTCTGGAAGAGGCCGGTGCGTTGGGACTCGTGACGCCGTTTGTGCTGTCTGCGCTCCAGGAGCTTCGCAAGGCGGGCCTTTCCATTCATCTGATCACGCAGTCGAGCCTCGACTTCGGCGACCATTCCCTCTTCCAGTCGCTCCTCAGTAATACCCCGTGGCAGGCGTGGTATCAGGTGCTGTCACCCGCGGACCAGGAATTGGGAGCAAAGGCGCTGGCGAATGCCACCTTTGATCCACTCGCCGTTCACTTCACGCGTCCTCGTGCGCTCCCCGACGGTGTCGAGCGGATGGAGACGGTGAGCCACGTCGAGACGTATGGTCCGGGGACGGAGACTCTGCGGAGGGAGAAACGGACCGGCAGTGTCTTCCACACGCGGTATCGGCAGCTCATCGACGCTTCCTACAAGACACCGCAACTACAGGAGCAGGAGTACCGCACCCGACTCGCCACTCTCCGCATCGGCGAGCGGTTCGTTCGGGATCGCAGCAATGTGCGGCGCGAGCGGGTCCATTCTGTGCAAGTCCCCTGGCTGCATCCCATCTCGGATGCCGGAACGCGATCCCTCATCGAGCGGATCCGCCAGCAACCCATCTACCTGCCTGGCCTGCCGCCGGAGCCGCCGACCGCGCCGGAGCCTCTCCCGGATGCGGCGACGCGTCTGCGGCAGATCGCTGAGAAACCACCGGATGTATCGCCGCAGTGAAGCCTGCTGCCAGAGCGGGCTTGCTTTCCGAGCTCCGAAACGAGTTGCGTCCGCACTGCTGGTTTCTTTGCAAACCATAGGTTCAGGGGCGAGCTGTTTTCGCCTTCAGATCGTCCAATTGCTTTTTAGCTTTGATTGTGTCAGGATGATCGGATCCGAGGACTCGCATTCGAGTGTTGTGGCATTCCCAAAGTAACATCTCTGCGTCTCGCCATTGTTCGGTTGCCTGATAGAGGAGGCCGAGGGATTCTGCATAGAGCGCCGTCGTCAGATGATCTTTTGGCAGATCCCTCGCGATTTTTAGCGCGTTCAGGAAAAGGGGGCGAGCCTTCTCGTGGTTCTTCATGTGTGTGTAAAGCAGGCCCAGGGAATGCATCCCCTGGGCATCCTGATTCGACCCTTCGCCAAACCGCTCTCGGACGTTTTTTTGGTACTCTGTGAAAATCTTCTCGCTCTGGTCGTACTTCTTCAGATCCCGCAGTGCGGCACCCAAATTTTCCAGCGCCTCTAACGCCGTGTCATTCGTGCCGTCATTCAATTCGCGAAAGATTGTGAGAGCCTGTTCCCATCGTGATCGAGCCACCTTCAATTCTCCTGTGTCTCTGGCAACATTTGCAAGGCTGACCAGCACTTTTGCGACTTCGAGCGACTTCTCACCCTTCAGGCGTGCGGACAGTGCTAGTTCTCGTTCCAGGTAGTAGAGGCAGCGTGCCAGTTCTTTCGACTTGAATTCGACATGGGCCAGGAGATGCAGGCACGCCTTCTCGTGCAGAGCGTCGGCTCCTTTTTGTTTTCGAAAAACGGCAAGGGCTTCGTGGGCACACTTCTCTGCACAATCAAGTTCGCCCAGATCGAAATATTCATCACCTAGATCCAGAGACGCAATCGCGAACTCTGTACTCGACTTCCCCTTTTCCTTCTTCGTCATCTCGTAACCGGATCGCAGTTCCTGGAGTCGCTCTGTGGCCTTCTCGTCGTCCTTTCCCAGTCCCACTCGGTAGCTCTGCACGGTAGCACGAATGGCTACCATGCGCCTCGTCAGTGGAGTGAAACCGTCCCGGGCCACAGAGGCATCAATGATCCGCTTGTAGTCTGCAAGAAAAACATCGAGCGGCTCCCGAGCTGGCACGCCAATCCACGCGATGACTGTCAGCAACCTCTTCATTTCCTCATCGCCGAGGTCCAGAGCCCGTAGCCTGAGAACCGTTACCCTGGCTGCCGACTCGAGCGTTTTCTTCGCCTGGGCACGGACGGCCGGATCGAGATGCCAGGTGGCGATGACCGCGGCACGGATCTTGAGACATAACTCCTGGCTGGGAGTACCCAGGAAATTCAGCTCGCTGGGTTGGATGGTGAAGTCTGCGTTCGGACGAGCCTTCTGGGTGCGAGCGGGCAGAGCCGGTTCGACTCCTTTTTTGGCCTCATTCTCTTTTCCTGCTCCATCCGGCTGGGATACAGCCGGGGAGCACCCGACGATCGTGATGAGAAGTAGGACGTAAGCTACTTGCTTCCGGCGTTGAGTCATGGGTTCACCTGCTTGTTCAGGAAGTCCAAGGCTACCTGTCAGCACCAAACGGTGCATGGGGTGGTTTTCGGAACGAATGGGGTGCGACACCAGCCGGACGCGCCGGCGAGGGTTTCTGTTTGAATCACGTTTTCGTAAACGCTAAGTACATGTGGGATCGACTGAATCCACAGCATCTTTTCCCCATGGCAGGTTTCGTATCGACCAGGAATCGCTGCCTATTCGCTCGTCCGCTGCTACAGGGCGAGAGCCCTGAATTAAGGAAAAAAAATAACGAACTGCGGGAACTTCCTCGGTGACAGATCGTAGAGTTCCGTGACTCCGGCCTTCGTCACTGCCGTGTCCTTCAGGCTCAGTTGTTCCAGGGTTTTCAGATGCGGGACAAGCAACTTGAGCCCCTTATCCGTTACCCCGGTCCTTTGCAAATCCAGATGCTTGAGTCCTTTCAGTTTTGCCAGTTCTTTCAGTCCCTCGTCGCTAATTCTCCAGGAGAAAAGGTCGAGATTGTCGGAAGGTGCGATCGCCGCAAGGTAGTGCTTCAACCCGAGATCCGTCCTGGCCGCCTGCGGAATCATGAGTTCGTGGAATGCTCGTCCGGCGAGTTGCTTCAGCCCCGCGTCACTCACCTTCGTATCACGCATGTCGAGGATTACGAGCCTGTTGAGATCCTTCAGATGCTTCAACCCTTCGTCCGTCAGCGACCAGCTGTGAAGATTCAACTCCACAGGGGAATCAATCGCAGCCACGTAGTCCGCCAGGCCGGCATCCGTGCGTAACTGGAAGGGGATTTCCAGGTGAAGAAGCTGCTTGCCCGACAGTGCCTTCAGTGCGTCGGTGGTCACCTCGGTTTCCAGCAACTCCAGGTATTTCAGACTCTTGAATGGGCGCAGCGATTTGATTCCGTCGTCCGTAACGCGTGAAAACCTGAGTGACAGCACTTCCAGTTTCTCGAGCGGTGCCAGCGAGGCCAGGGTGGTAACGGTAGTGTCCACCAGGTTCAAACTCTTCAGGTTTGCGAGAGTGGAGAGGGCTGGCAAGCCCCGGTCACTTACCTTTGTCCATCCCAGAATCAAGTATTCCAGTTGCGTAAGAGTGGCCAGTTCCTTTAGACCCGCGTCGGTGACCTTCGTCCCCCCCAGATTGAGGGACCTCAAGTTTGGCAAATGAACCAGGTGTTTTAGTCCCGCATTGGTGACCTTCGTCACACCTAACTCAAGGGCGCGCAGGTTCTTCAGTCCCTTGAGGTGCTTGAGTCCCTTGTCCGTAACCCCGGTCCCGCCCAGCGACAACACCGCCAGGTTCGTGAATTCCGAAATGCCGAGAAGGTCGTCGTCGGTCACTCCCTGTCCCAGTTGCAAGCCAAACGCTTGCGCGGGTTTGGCGAGCTTGATCAGGGCCGCCCCCTTTCGGGGCGTGAACCAGAACGCCGGCAGTTCACCAGCCTTGCCTTCAAATGCTTTCAAACCGAAACGAAACGTGACCCCTGGCATCCTCATGGCGTCGCCGGTGCCGGCCACGACGAGTTGGCCGGCGTCGGGAACGATCCGGGACGGCCTGTCCTCCAATCGGACCCATCCCACCTCGGCGCCCCCCCGGGTCCAGGAGCCGTGAACATCACTCGACAATCGGGCGGGCGGCTGCGCCCTCACGCTGGCCGGTGGAATGACGAGAAGGGCCAGGAGAGTAACCAGCCCTGTCAGACGGGAAGGAGAATGCATGGGTTGCTCCAGGGACACTTTGATCGGAAGGAAATTCATGGCAAATACCAAAACTGGGCCAGTAGCCACTCCCGGGAATTCCGGTCCCCTGGGGCTGCCAACCGAGCCGCTTCACTCAGTTCGCTGGCAAGTTTGGTTGAAGCCCGGAAATCACGGAGGGCCTTGTTTCCAAGGTGCACCCGTGCGTCACGGAGGTGATTGAGGATGTTGAAGAAACAGACTTCCCTCACTCTATCAGGATTACGGCGCAAGAGGTTTGCACACGTCTCCAGCACCTCTTTCACCAAAGCTTCCGCTTCTTTAAACTGCATCCTTTCGCCGAGTAATTCTGCATATTGTATTCCGAGGGCAATCTTGATCAGCTGCGCCTGGTCGAGAGCTTCTCCCCCGTTTACGCCCCGCAATTCTCGGATCAGGAGAGTCTGCGTGTCCCATGCGTTTGCCAGTCTGCGTTCCCCCTCGTCGTCACCGATTCCACGCAAGGCGATTGCAAGGTTGGCCTCGACCTGAATGCGGAAATACCGCATCGCGCGGGCCCATGTGCTTGCGTTGCGATGCCCCCTCCGACCCCAGGAGAAGGATACAGCGGAGTGCGACCCATCCAGCCAGTCCAGTAATGTTCGGAATTCTGCCGCCGCCTTCGCCCCGTTCCCGGACCTCGCCAGCAAGACGGCATAGTTGTTTTTTGCCGTCGGTAACAGCGCGTGATCGACTCCCACCTCCAGTTCAGAGTGATCATTCTTCTGGTCGAGTCCGTCCAGTTCCGGAATGAGTTTCTCAAGGGCGGGGAGAGTCCTTTCAAAAATCGGCATCGCCGTTACGCTATCGCCCATCGACCCGGTCATGTACGCCAGGGCGAGTTGATATTCAGCGATCTCATAGCGCGCCGCGAGACTTGTTTCCGGGCCGGCCGCCCTCTCGGCCATCCTGGGCAGGAATTCCCTGGCACTCCCCCGGACAACGTTGTCCCAGGACAGGAGCGGATTGTCCTTTCGAATGAAAACCGATTGCGCGACCGCAACGTGACGATTCATTGCCTGGAGCCAGTCTTGCTCACTCCGCGCCACTAGTTGCTTCTGCTTTTCACGGCCCAGCGTTTGGCGTAATTCGCTCTGCACGAGGTCATGCCTGGCCTCATCCCTCGCTCTTTGCTCCCTTTCGATCACGGCACCTGCGAGCATGAATGCGACTGCCCCCACCAGGACCGCGGACGAGGTGGCGACAACGCCGGTCACGTGTTTTTTTAGCCATCTCCTAAGCTGAGTTGACAGTGGCTGAGGGTACGCCGATACCGGCTCGTCCTCCAGATAGCGATGGATGTCGGCGGCGAGATCCACGGGAGAGGCGTAGCGCTGGTTCGGGTCAATAGCCATGGCCCGTGAACAGATCGCCTGCAACTCGCGAGGGAATCTCGGGCCTCGGACGGTACCTGGCGTGTTCCCTCCACTTACCTGCGGGGACCCGGCGCCGGGCGACTGCCCGGAGAGGAGGTGAGCCAACGTCGCACCGAGGCTATAGACGTCTGCCGGCGGCCCCACACTGGCCGAGTCCGCGATTTGCTCAGGACTCGCATACGGCCTCGAGCCGACGAAGGCGCCGAACGTGGTTTCGTCGGGCAGCGTTCCCGTGAGTTCGACCATTGCCCTGTCCAGCTCCTGTTGAACCGCTTCGTTCGCGACCTTCGCCAGCCCCCAATCGATGACGTAGGTCTGCCCGAATCGATCCACAATCACATTGAGCGGCTTCAGATCGCGATGGATGATCCCCTGCGAATGCGCAAACGCAACGGCATTGCAGACCGTGATGAAGCAGCGAAGCAGTTCCCGTTGACGCTGCACGCGCATCGGCCCGTTTGCCAGATGATGCAGGTCGTCAATTTCTGACGCCAGCGTTTTTCCCGGAAGCAAGCGCATCGCATACGCCAGGGTTTTGCCGGCATTCGCACTCAAACCATAAACCGGCACGATGTTCGGATGTTCCAGTCTCCCCGTGATGATCGCTTCCCTCAAAAAGCGGAGCCGTGCGACGGGCTCATCCTTGAGCTCAAGCGAAATCTCCTTGAGCGCCACTTGCCGCCTTAGTTCCAGATCCTCTGCCACATGGACACTTCCCATGCCTCCCTTGCCTAGCTCGGCTTTTTTTTGGAAACGGCACGCTCCGTTCGCCATGATCCGCCAAACCGTGTGCCCCCGCAGGGAGGAGGACTTTCCGGAGCGTGAGCAATACTCCAGATCCACCTCAAGTAATTTGAGCAACAATTCGGCTGCACCGGGGAACCCCTCTGGAAGAAATTCATCCGCGCAGGGCTGCGCGCCTTCCTCCCGAAGATACGTCTGCCAGGCGGCTTCAAAGCTATCGCAAATCGGGTCAATCGCATCAATGAGGGGCCGACTCGCATGCATCGTTCCATTCCTCTCGCAACGTACTTTCGATGCGTTCGATCTTTCGTTTGACCGTGGATACCGATCTTCCGATCTGCTCGGCAATTTCGACGATGGTGCAGTCCCCGATCAGCAACTCGGCGATACGCACCAGGAGGGGGTCTTTCCTGCACAGCAGCGCGTGAATCCGCTGGATTGCCTCCCCCATTTCGGCGACGGATTCGGCTGACGGCTCGTCTCCCGCCACGGTCGATAGGGGCGAAGCCTCGGGTCCGCCTTCCGCGATATCGCCGTGTCTGTTGGAGGCGCGGCCGCGGTGGTCCTTGGCCTTGCGCCAGGCGATGGTAAAGACGATCCGCAGCAAGTCCTCTCCCCGCTCCAGTCGCGGGAATCTGCGATCGTTCATCCCGCGGAAGAGAGACGCCAGGGACGAAAGCGCGACGTCCTCCTCGTCGGTCGCCGTGCGGGGTTGTCCGCGCATGACCCCCCGGGCATAGCGCAGCACGACCGGGAATGCGAATTGCCAGATCTCATTGCTCGCGTTTTTGTCCCCGGCCTTGAAGCGGTCGATGGCTTCGGATACCCAGTGCGTTCCGTGAGGCATGGCGTTCCTCTCTCCCGGCTTGCCGCCCGGCGAGCGTGACTCTACCGCGCATCAGGCCGCAGCCGCTCCGCGGCCAGGTACTCGTCCGATGCGGACGGCGCATGCGGTCCGAACTTCTCCAGTTTTTTTCGTGGCTGGCCCATTTCTTCGTGCAGAAGAACGAGGACGGCTACCAGCATCATATCGACCGTCGTCCGATCGTGCTTCTCCAGGTCGATGCGTGCGGCAGGGATCTCGATCCGCAGGCCCAGAGCGCCTCCCCCGTTCTCTGGGCAATCGCCCCCCTGCCCTTGGTCCGTTGGCTGCAGTCAGTAGTTCTTCTGGCCCCGCCCTGGTCAACTCCGGCATTCGTCGCTTCGTCCTACACACGACATGGAGAGAAACGCAACAAACGGTTCACCAAAATGGACGATTTCCGTTCGTCCCAATCTGTGTTCGACCTAAAGCCTGACTAGGCACCTACTTATCCTCCGAGCTTGCACGCCCATTTTATCCTCCCCCCTCTCAACGTGCGCCCTTTCACTCTCTTCGCCGGCCCAGGACACTCTCTTTTTTCTGGATCGGACACTTCTCTTTTTCAGGACTCCGCCCGATGGCAGTCTCCTTCATTGCTCCTCCCTTTTCTCTCGCGATACGGTTTCGGCGCACCAGCTATCTGCTGTTGCTCGATCCTTTCCACCACCGTTTCAGAAGGAGTTTCTCATGTCCGACGCGAAGTTGATGCTTCACTGCGGAGCGAGGGAGGTTACCAGAGAGCAGCTCGATCTCGTCCCCTGTCCACCAGCCGAAGGGAGGTGGCGGCCTGTGCCCCATGGCACCGTCCTCACCTACGCAACCCAAGCGCTGTCGGATGCCGGCTACGAGATCGAGAAGATGCAGCTCGGCCTCTCCCGCGACGACCACCGCTTTTTCGCGACCCTGACGCTCCGCTCTCCCCTGGCCTCCGGCGTCTCGCTGGCTGTGGGGCTGCGGTCCTCTCTCGACAAGAGTCTGTCCCTCGGGTTCGCCTACGGTTCCAGAGTTTTCTGCTGCGATAACCTGGCGTTTCGGGGGGAGCGCGTCATCGCCCGCAAGCACACGACCAACTGCGTCACCCGCTATCAGGAAGCGATCTGCCGCGCCGTCTCCGAACTCGCGTCCTACCGCGAGCAGGAAGGGCAACGCATCCGCTCGATGCAACACCGCCTGATCGATGACCACTTCGCGGAGTCGTTCCTGCTGCGGGCCTACCAGGACGAGGGTCTCCTCTCTCCGCGAACGCTGCCGCTCGCGCTCCAGGAGTGGCGCACGCCGTCGTTTCCCGACTTCGAGGAAGAGAAGAATGTCTGGCGCCTCTTCAACTCTGTCACCTTCAGTCTGTCCGAATCCGTCCACACGAACCCGCAGAGACATGCGGCCGCGACGATCCGTCTCGGGGCACTCCTGTCTCCCGAGGAGACAGCGCCCACGCCCGCGTGAGCGAAGGAGGAAGAGGTGACCCGCAGTCGCAAGCGGGGCCGGAAGAGAAAGAGGAAGGCCAATCGTGGCTCATTTCAGAAAGGCTACGATCCGCGTCGTCATGTGTTCACGGCCCAGGACTGCCGCATCGGCTACTGGGTCGCGGCCATCAAGCATCCGGAGCTGCGTGAGTGGCTCTTGATGAAGATCCGCATCTACTACCACGAGAGAAGCAAACATGCCCCGCAAGAAAACGGCGGACGCAACGGATGCGTTACCGCCGGAGCCGACGCAGGAAGCACGGACGCAGGCGTCTCCCCAGGAGCCACCGCCGACAGAGACGACGACATCCCATTCGGAGGCGCCAACTGAGGAATCGCCGCAGAACGGCGAGAAGAAGCGGCCGGTCTTCAAGATCGGCCCCATCCCCTGCGACAAGAATACGTCCGTGGAATGCGCGGTGTGGGCCAACGAGATCACGCTCAGCGATCAGCGCACGTTCACGGTCTATAACGTCACGCTGCATGGGAGCTGGCGGGACAGCGATGGCACCTGGAAGCCCTTGAAGAGCTTCCGGGGCAGCCATCTGCACGTCCTGATCTACTGCCTGCAGCGAGCAAGCGACTGGATTCTCGCCCAGCGCGACCCGCAAAATGAGTGTCCCTTCTGAACACCCGAAAGGATTTTGTCCGAGTCTCTGGATTCGGGCCGCCCCCTGTCTGCGATAGGGGGCCTTTTTGATGTGTGATGAGTCCAGCACAGGTGCGCAGGTTCGACAGTTCTGTCGTGCATTCGGTCAGCGATTCATCGACACGCCCGATGGCAGGCTCCTTCATTTCTTCCTTCTTTTCTCCGCGCTACGGTCACAGTCGCAAGAGCACATCGCTCTCGCCTCGCGTTTCTTCACACCGTCGTATCGGAGGAACCATGCATCCCTCGAAGGTTCGATTCGAGTTCGAGCAGGCGCTGCCGCGCATCCGCACTCATGCCGAGATCGCCTTCCGCTGTGTGCGCTGCGTCCATCGGAAAGAGGACCTCATCGCCGAAGCCGTCGCGCTCGCGTTCAAATGGTGGCTGCAACTTCGCAAGAAGGGAAAGGACCCCAACCAGTTCGTGAGCACCCTCGCGACGTTCGCCGTGAAAGCTGCCAGAAGCGGTCGGCGAGTCTGTGGGCAGGAGAAGCCGAAGGACGTGCTGTCGCCACGGGCTCAGCAAATCCATCGCTTCACGGTCTCCACGCTGCCGGCGTTCAGCACGCTCTCAAGCAGCCCCCTGTCTGAGGCCCTCGCAGAGAACACGCGAACGCCGGTCGATGAACAGGTCGCGTTCCGCTTCGATTTCCCGGCCTGGATGCAGACCTACGACCAGCGTCGCCGCCAGATCATTGAGGGCATGGCCTACGGCGAGAGGACCCAGGACCTGGCCGAGCAATTCAAGCTCTCGGGTGCCCGGATCAGCCAGATGCGCCTCGAGTTCTTCCTGAGCTGGGAAGCGTTCGTCAGTGACGAGCGGTCGTGAAGGAAATTGCTGCTCCTGGGAGCATCGCCCTCTTCCGTAAGGAGGAGGGCTTTTCAAGATGCGGCACAGAGACGGCGGCTCAGCGGCTTGTTCGGTCACTCGGAGGAAGAGGCCGTCACGCTCGCCTGATCCCGAAGAATCGCCGGGCTTCCCAAGGAAGGGAGGCCCGTTGGTCGTGAGCGATGCAGCTATTGCTGGGCAAGTAAGGAAAGCTTGCGGGACACGAACTAAATGGCTTCGGGCGCTGGCGCTTCACTGGCACATGGGTCATGGCGATTCGCATGAGGGCTCCATTAACACTCGGTTCTGCTACTGGTCTTCTCTAAGAAGATGGGTGCCTGCATGATTCGCGCTCGAGACAAGCCCACAGTTATCCGAAGAGGATCTCCCTGAACGGGAGTCCTCGTGCAAGATGCGGTGAACAATAGTATATGCCGTTGCCGGGTGCGAAAAGATGCAGTACAGTGGGAACGTCAGGGTCTCGAGTCGAGGAAATGATGACCGACAACCAGCCAGAACAGGTGACCCACCGCACAGAAGGGCGGGACATCATGCACGATGATCGGCCTTCTGCTCGGTCTAATAATGAACCATCCTCGTGGAACCATATGAAGGATTCCCATGGTCAAGCCATTCATCAGCTATGCGTTGCATCGCAAAAGTCGCGCGGAGTGGTTGGATCGGGTGCTTGTTGCCCTCGGATTTGAGGAAGCCGCTCTTGCTTGCGGAGCCGACCCAAAACTTAACAGTAAGGACGTGAAGCGAGAACTGGAGAAAGCTCAGTGTCTTTTTGCACTCGTGTCAGCTGCAGAATTGGGGAGCGGTTCCTCGGCGACAGGGCAACCCCGAGGCATTGCCGGCCAGGGAGCAATCAGACAAAGAGGAAAGCAGTCCGGATCCACGCGGGCACCGGGCAGGGAAGAACGAGATCCGACACGCCCCGCACCCTGGATTGCGCAGGCAATGCATGCTGCGATCCTTCAAGAGATCCCCTTGACGATTCTCTCGGAACCAGGTGTAGACGTAAGTGAGTGGATGGATTTCGCGATCCGGATCGAGGGTGTTGACTTCGACAGTCCAGGAGGCTTTGAGGACGCTACGCCGGATATCATTGCAGAAGCTCTCAACATCAAGCGTATTTTGGGGAAGGACCCCAGTGCAGACTGTGATTACGTACTCGACAGTTTCCACGTGCTGAATCGTTTCCCGAACGAAAGAGAATGGGAGCAGGTGCGGAACATCACCTTGAGTGCTCGGAAGCGCGTGGAGTCGGTGAACCATAACGTCGAAATTCCAATGGATCTGGCTGGTGGATTCAGCGTCAAGATTGCCGATGACGAAAGAGATTTGACCAAAAACAGCGCCTTGAGGATCATGTGTGAGAGCCATGCAATTCATCCAGAGTTGGTCCTGAATGATGACCGAGTAGTGGAGTATAAGATTACCTTTACTCCGCCACTGGTATCGGGAAAATCTGTCACATATCGACACGAGTCGCATCACTCAAATGTTTTTCCAATGACCTACAAGGGGGTGCGGGATCGTTCGCAGCAGAAAGGAAGCCTCCCCTTCGCGACGGATGGACTCGTCGGGGAAGGCTGGTCATTCTCAAGGCCAGTCACTGAACTCGTTCTCGAGATCGAAGCTTCGCTCGATCTTGGGCTTTCAGATCCCGAAGTCAGAGCATATTACCAGAGTTCATCTACTGAACGTGAGGAGGAGACCGGGCGAATTGGCAATCCCCGCTCGCGCCCTCGCCTCTGGAAAGAGTCAGAGGATAAGCTGCGGCGCCAGTGGAAGTGTCAAGTCACTATCCCAGATCCCCGGCCGGAAATCACTTACTATCTCTTGGTACGGCCTACAAAGTAGAACGAGCCACAGCGTCCTTTCAGTCCCAGATCGTGCCGTGCGGAGGTAAACGCAATGTCGAGGCCACCCGGCACCACGCAAAAGGAGGAGATTGCGTCCTTTCCTCGCTGGGCGGTCGTCGCGTATGCAGGGCGAGTTGCCCGGCGAGCGCTCTGTGTGTTCAAAGGGTGGAGCAAGGCAACCGCGAGCCAAATCAGGGCTGTAAGTCGGGCGATTACCTTGACGGAGCGTGGAGCTGCTGCCCCTGCCGAGGCAATTAAGCACACCAATAAAGTGCTGAAAGCTGCTGTGGACAATGCGTTGGAGGCCGCTGCTGCCGCACAAGAAGCAAATGTATTGCCAGCAGCAGCAGCGGCTCGTTCGGCTATGTTCGCTCTCGGTGCGCTGAAGCAGACTTTGCAGGGCGAGAAAGATGAAGCTGTTAAACTCGCAAAGCTCGCCATCCGGGAATCGGCCACAGCGTTGGGCGATGGTGCCGCCCTTCGTCAGGATCTGAACCGGCTGGCGGAGGCTGCTGTAAACTGGAATGACGCGACTCCGGTGCCGCAAAAGGTCTTCGGGAAACTACCCCCGATTGGTACGGGAATTTGCCTGGGGGGCGAGGAAAATGTTATTGTTTCCCGCACGCCCGGTACTCTCGAATCCTTTTCGGCCCGGAAGAGGAGAATCGACAACAAACTTGCCAGCGAACGACCAAGCTTTGAGAAGGACTGCACGGATTCCGAGGGAACGAATCTTCTGGATTTGGGAGAGAACCAGTGTCTTGCCTCGATTATTCAAGAGATTGCGGACAGGCTTCAGGTGGCCTTCCGCTGCCCGAAATGCGGTCAGCCAGCTCGATTCCGCTGTGTCCCGAACAACAAAGTAAAGACGGGAGTTTTTGTCTTTGCTCACTCAACAGGTCCGCATGGTGGCACGGCCGCTCTTCCTAAACTGATCTTGACGGAGCCCGCAGAAGACGGCAGAAAAACGCTCGGACGAGTCGCCATTTCGGAATCAGAAGAAAAATCTACTTGACAGATCGATTCAAAAGTTCTTATCTTATTACATCAGTCGCCCTTTTTTTTCTGATGCGGCTTATCAATATAGATAAGCACTCCTGGACCTCTTGAAGGCCGCAGATCCGCTGCGCGCTCCGGAGATTCCCCGTACAGTCGAAACCTCAAGAGGGTAACAGCAATGACCAACAACCGCGACTTCTCCCCTCCCGTCCCCCTGACCACGACGGGCGACCCGGCTGCTGACGAAACCGTCCGGGCCGTCTTAAAGCGGCGCGGCAACCTCGTTCATCTGCGGGTGGAGGACGCTGCCGGGTACACGACGCAGATCTCGCTGTCGCTCTCGACGATGCTGGCGAAGTTTCCGAGGCATGTCGGCGAGGTCATCCTGACCCAGGTCAGCATAGGGTCTTCTTTCCAGCCTGACTCCGACGCTCCGCCTTCAAGTAGGAGGTGCGATCGATGATCGCCGCTCTGTCCATTCTCGCCTGCACCCTGGCGATGACGAACAGCTGGTTCATCGCGAAAGGGCGGCTCCGCATCGACTACCGCGTGGGGATCGTCAACGCCACGGTGCTCATCCTGGTGAACGTGCTGCTTGCCGCGGAATGGCATCCGGGCGTCCTCGCCCTCGTCGTCCCGTCTGCGTTCGGGATCGGGACCTCGATCTACGGGCTGAGGAGACTCGCGAGAGAAGAACGCCGCTCCATCTAACAACGAATGGGAGCCGCACAGTCGGGTTGATGTGCCCTGCATAGGCTGGTTCGATCCCAGCAGGCTCCGCTGACTTCCTTCGCCCGGCTCACCTGAGCCACTGATCCAGCAAGAACCCAGCAACTTTGGGCCGCGAACGCGGTGCGTTCCGCTCCGCGCGCCGAGGAGGGAAGCATGAAACCGATCCTTGTCTTCGTTGGCCTGCTCGCCCTGTCGTTCGGCGCGATTTACTTCAGCCTGCGCTACAGCCAGTCGCTCGGACTCGTCTGCGACCCGCTGCAGATGAGTCCGCTGCCCTCACTCGTGCTAGCCTGCCGCTGCTACGGCCACCTGCGGGGAGGGAAATGATCCCGTCGGAGGCAAACGTTCATCGATCTGAGAAGCGCCCGGACAACTCGCCTGCCCGAGGACGACGCTTGCGGGGCGAATGAAGAACCCGCTTTTTGTTGAAGTCCCAACTGCGAGGAGGAACACCATGCCGTTCAATGCCAAAGCCGTGGCCGGGAAGGGGTTGATGATGGTCTTCGTCTTCCCCGTCTACTGGCAGATCATCTCGGAGGGTCTGCGGACCCTGCTGCCGCCGCTGGCGATGCGGATCTACAAGCTCCCGCTCCCCTTCGTCCGCCACCTGGGGGATTTCGAGGGGTTCTACAAGCTCGACCTGGCCAACATCTTCTCGGTCCTGCTCCTGTTCACCGTCTGGTACTTCTGGGTCCAGGCGATCAAGGTCCTGCTGGCCCCGGACATCCTCGCTCACGAACATCCGACCTGGAAGCCGGAGGCGCATCAGACATTCGTGCTCACCGTCGGCGGCCTGGTGCTGCTCGGCGACGCGATCCTGTTCTTCTGCGGCCTCCGCAACCAGGGTTCGTTCTGGGACGGGGACACGGCCCCTCTGCTGCCCTGCCTGCTCGCGACCGCCGTGTACATGGTGGCCATCGTCGGCGTTTCGTACGTGTCGTTCAAACTCAAGTACAGCTGAGAAAAGGAGATCGCAATGTCCGCACGCATGCGCATCGTCGGTTCGCTCCTGATTGCCCTGATGATCGCCCTCACGCAGCCCGGCTGCGAGGGCCGCCGCGGACCCGGCGACCGCTCGCCGCTGCCGCAGGAGGACGCCGAGTTCCTCCTGGCCATCGTCCTCGACCTCTCCGGGTCTTTCCACGAGACCATGCAGAAAGGCGGCAAGGGCTACCGCTTCGTCCTCGGGCTCACCGAGAAGTTCTTCAAGGATCGGATCGGTTCCAACGACCGGGTCGTCATCGTTCAGCTCTCGGGAACGGTGAAGTCCCTCTTGTGGGACGGCACCCCCAAGCAGCTCAAAAAGGAGTTCAAGACCGCCGAGGCCTTCAACGATTTCCTGCGCTCGAAGGCCGACCCGGGCGGTTCGCGCGTCCACGACACGATCGCCGACACGCTCGATTACGTCCTCGACGACCCGGGGGTCGCGGAGGGCAAGACGCGGCCAGCGGTCTTCGTGCTTTCCGACATGGAGGACAACTTTGGGGACCCGGAGGGCTCGAAACAGCGCGTGATCGATTCGCTCAGGCGCTATGGGAAGCAGGGCGGCGTGATCGGCCTCTACTGGGTCAGCACCTTCCTGGTCCCCGAGTGGCGGAAGAACTTCCGCGACGCCGGGATTCGATCGGGCCGCTGGGTCGTCATTCCCGACATCACCTCCGATCCCCAGTTGCCTGAATTTGAATAATCGTTGAGGTCTGTTGGACCAGATCGAGGAGATCATCATGAGCAGGGTGATTCAGATCATTGATCAGGGTGACCTGTGCAACCTCGGCCTGGTTGTCGTGCTGCTCCTCTTCACAGGGCGGCTGCTTGCCAGCGAGCGCCAGAAACTGACCGGGCTCGTCCTGGCCGCGGCCGCCCTCGTCGCCTACGGCCTGTCCAGATTGTTCTCGTTTCAGCCCGCCAATGCAGAGGGGTTGCTGGCTCTGACTCTGCGATCACTGACCAGCGGCGGCTTGATGCTGGGCGTGTCCTGGATCGTCCTGCCATTGGGTGCAGCGATATGGGACTTTTCCTCCCGTGTCTTCTT
>JBBSDR010000011.1:0-17254 GCA_038240465.1 Gemmatales bacterium | reverse complement strand
CGCTTGATTTCACGAGAACGGATGCCGCCCCCGTCAAAGGCGATGAGCCGTTGCTGCTGCAGTGCCTCCAGCCACTGAAACGGTCCGGGCCGAGAGCGCAGACGAACCACTTCCGAATCGCACACCTGTTCGAGCAGCCGGCGGGCCGCGCCGGTCTGGATTTCATACTGCACCTCGCTCTTTCTGCGCAGCCGTTCGGCGTTGCGAAATTTGCCGGCGACCTCGCCGTCCTCGCAGGAGCCAAGCAACCGCTCGTAGGGCTGGGAGCCGATGCGAAAGGCGCTGGGAAGGGAAGCCAGGGGCTCGGGTGTCGGCTGGCCGAGGCAGAGCGAGAGGGCGGCGTCCAGCCATTCCCTGGTCGCCGGTTTGTCGCTCAGCGTATCGAGGTTGCGTTGCGCCATCAAACACTGGGCAACCTCGTCTTTCGTTTCGGCATCCTCGATGCGTCGCCGCGAGAGAGTGGCAGCGCTTGATTTCGGCAGCATGTTCCAGCAGAGCACGCGGTCGGTGGCATCGAGGGGTTCATAGATCAGGCGGGATTCGTGTCCCCGCGCCGCCCAGTGCCCGGCAGCGCGCAACGCGAGCGGTCCATGGCCGTCGAGGAGGACGACGGCGTACGCGCGTGTTCTGGAAAGACGCACCAGATCGACGAGTTCCCCTTCACTTTTGCCGCTGCCGGTCGAGCCGATGATGACCCGCGACGGCTCCAGAGGGGGCGGGCGCGAGCGAGGGGGTCGGAGATGGGAGAGCCAGTCGAACATGGCGGGATGGTACGGACCGCAAGCGAGAATTGGGCAGAGGAGGATGCCGGGGGGCGGCATGGGGCCTCTCGATCCTCGCCCGATGGCAGGCTCGTGCGTTTCGCGCTTGTCTCCGGCTCGCTACCGGTCTGGGCGTGGCTCGCGCGCGGAACACCATCGGCCTTCCCATCCTCCCCGCGCCGGAGGTGCCCCTCTACACGGGCGACATCGAGGACGACATCCGGACGATGAACCGCAGGCGGGCGGAGGAGGTCGGCGGGAAGCTCTCCTTCCCGAGCAAGATGGACTGCCCCTCGTGGGGCATCCCCGCGCGCCGCTGCCGCCTCGGCTCGATTCTCGCCAGGCGCGAAGGGACGACTTGCCACGACTGCTACGCCCTCAAGGGGACCTTCCGGTTTGCGACAATCGACGCGCTGCTCGAAGGCAACTACCGCAAGCTCGGTAACGTCCTCTGGACGCCGGCTCTGGCGGCACAGATCCGCTGGGATGCCTCTGAGCGCTTCCGATGGTTTTTGGCGGGGGACTTGCAAGGGAAGAACCACCTGCTCAATATCATCCAGATCTGCCTGGCGACCCGGCAAATCCTCCACTGGCTCCCCACGCGGGAGGGGGAGGTGATTCGCGAGTGCCGGGACCTGATCCCGGATAATCTAACGATCCGTGAGTCGGCGACGATGATCGACGGGCCGCCCCCCTCCTCGTGGCCCTGGACATCGACTGTCGTCACGGACGCCGGCGACGGCATGGGCGTCTGCCCCTCTTCGCTGGAGGGAGGCAGCTGCGCGGACCACGGCTGCACGGCCTGCTGGGACCGCGCGGTGAGAAACGTGGCGTATCGACACCATTGAGCGCGACATGCGAGGCCGAACTTCTGGGAGCGTGCGAGTGCGCGCATCCGGGCTTCTCACCCGGGTTATTATCCGGGTTCTCATCCCCCCTTTTTGCGGGGCAGCGTCTCCCGCTCCCCGCGTAGTCGATCCAGATCTCGCGGTGAGAAAGAGAGACTGACCGAAGGCTACCGAGTGGTTGGGAGACATGTCCTTGCTCCGATCCGCTCCGGTCGAGGCTGCAGAGCCGTCGATAGGCCCCACGAGCCGTCCGTCAACACACCCAGGCGACCCATTGCTTCTCCGCCCGGTAGGTCGTTACGGGTCCTGCTCGATGCGGAACTCCTCACAGACGGACAGCACCTGCACTGTGAACTTGCGGGTCTCTGGGCGGACCGTCTTTTTTTCAGAGTAACAGGGTAAAGGAGTGCCGGTCGCGCGCAACGCGCGCACTCTGGAAGCTTTCGACCGGGTATCCTGGCTGTGTGAAGGGAGTACGGTGCCTCAGCGATTATCAGCGAGGACGATGCAATGACAGATGGCGAACGGCTTGCACTGACGAGGGTCTGGTGGACGTGGGATAAGCCCGAGGTGTGCAAGGCGATTGCTTCTGCCGTTCATAAGCGCTGGCTCGCGATTGCTCGAACACCTCTTCAAGAAAGCGCACCAATGAAGCAGAGAGAAGGGACAGAGGAAAACCCTGGAAGGAAACTCTTGCCCGGCCTGTTGGCACTTCTGCAAGTGTCGCAGTACAGTGCGGGACACCTGGCTGGGATGGAAAAGCAGCGAAACACTCCCTCCATGTCGTTCCTTCTCGGCCTTGCGACCGCAATGAAGATGAATGTCCGGGATTTCTACCCGGCCACGACACAGGAATGGGTGGCGGACACGGCACACTACTTCTGCACTCGAAACGACCTTCCGGGGCAGGAGAGCGTCAGTTCCAGCGAAGTGAGGGCATATGCGGCCTTCATGCTCGATGATCTGCCGGAACCAAAGGCCTACACCGAGGAAGAAATCGAATGGCGGTTGATGCGTCTATCGGCGGACTGGCGGATCATGGTGCAGAAGGTAGCAAGGAAGTTGGGGCCCATCTTGCTGCCATACGATCCTCTGGCCTAACGCAGATGAAGGAGATTGTGATGTTAGACTTCACCGATCGCGAACTCATTCGCTATGTCCTGGGAGACGCCCGCTCCGAGCTGGCAAACGCCATCGAGGAGCGGGCACGGACAGATGAGGAACTCGCGGCCCAGATCGAGTTGCTCCGCCTGGGTATCGGGAATGGCGGAGAGGCGGGAGAACAGACAGCGCCCTTGCCCATGCAGAGAGCGCCTGGAGCATACCCCCGGCCAGCGTTCTTGAGGCGGAAGTGGCTCGTAGCCGCGAGTCTCCTCGTCGTCTTGGCCGGGGCTGCCTGGGCTGCGTATGTGGCACTGATCCCTCGACCCCTGCTCCAGGACAACTTCAACAGCGACTGGATTGACCCACAGAAATGGGATGTTGCTCGCGGCAGGCCGGGGATCCGGGCTATCGACGGACACCTTCGTCTGCGCAACCGCGGATCGCTAGTGACTCGACGAGAGTTTCCCGACGCTGTCGAGGTCGAGTTCGATTGGCGCTGGGTGGACCATGCCGAGGATCCGCTCTACTCTGAAAACCTCAACGTGGCATTGCGAACGTCGGGCAAGCACACTCCCGAATACGACTTCAGAATCCTCGATGGCATCATCGTCCAGTTCAGCACGCTTGGGGCGCGAGTAACCATTTTCTCGCGGTCAGGCGAGCGTTTTCAGGTCGATTCCGACGAGGGTGGTGTGCCGATGCCGGCAGATGCCTGGCATCACATCCGCATCACCGACGACGGGACGACGATTTCTGTCTACATGACGGGTCCCAAGATTGACCGACAGTACACCAAGACGCCGGTGCTACAGGCACGTCTCCCTGGGAAGTTCCCATCTCAGCGGATTGCCTTCTACAACCGAGAGGTGGTCAATAACGCGACACACGAAACTCACATCGACAATGTCACCATCCGCAGCCTCCCGATCAAGCAAAAGGACTGAAGTGAGTCGGGCGAAAAGCCGTGTGCGCGACAACCGCTTTTGAGAGACAGGGCAATGCGCCCCCTGCGGAAAACACGTTCGCCAGGACAAGGGGACTTCGGCACCTCACAGAAGAAAAAACCCCAGAACGCATGAGATGCATGTCTCTGGACCCTTCGAGCGATGGAAACAGAGTGCAGGAGCGCATAGAGGACAGTCGAGTGACTGGAAGCGGATCATAGTTGCCGCGTGTGCCATTGAGTACGCAGTCACCACTCATTCAGGGGGTTCCCTCCTTTCAGAAAAAGAAGAAAAAATCGTATCTGCGCGCCGTGCGCGCAGTTTCGACGGTGGGGACCGAGTAGGATGCCGAGAAGGCAGTGGGGGAATTGGGAGATGGATGCTCCCAGGCGAGCGGCGACTTCCGCCCGTGGCGAGCTGCCTCAGAGCGCAATCCGAACCTGGAACTGGAAAGGACGAACAGATGAGCCATGCAACGCAGACGCTGAGAGACCTCTACGAGAGAGTCATCCACAAGTTCAGCAAACTCGGCAAGCGGCTCCTCGCATCGCTCCTGAGGTGCTTTGCGGAGAATGACGCGATCTCTCCCCGGACCAGGGCCACCCATCCGGCCAGGCTTGTTGTAGAGATCCTCGAAGACCGCGTCCTGCTGACAGCGCAAGCGTTTGATATTGGGCAAGCGTTCAATCAGCAAGGAAATCTGGTCTCTCAACAGTACTTCTCGGTTCTCACCCGCCAGAACGGAGCGGAGCAGCCCCTGACATCTCAGTATCACCAGATTTTCGGCGATCCCCGCTTCCAGGGGATGGCGACAGGGGAGAGTCCCTGGATTGCACAGAATAAGGGTGGGGACACGGTCATCTACAACATCAATTGGAAGGGCGATGCAGTTCTCGTTCATTCATCTCCCTCGCAAGAGATCGTTTTGGAATGGACGAGTCCGAGAGAAGGAATTGTTGATTTGCATGCAGCGCTCCAGGATGCGCACCGCTACTGGGGGAATGACGTCGGCTACCGCATGGAACTGCGGACGGCGGCAGGAACGAATATCCTGTCGCAGGGAACCCTGGCCGATGGGACCTCCGCCGATCTCACGGCATCCCAATCGCACTTCGCCGTCCATCAAGGGGATCGGGTGGCACTGCTCATCAGTTCCGTGGGTACGGATGGGATTGCCAATAACGATGGCGATTTTACTCAAGTAGCATTCACCGTAGCGCTCAGTGATCCGCCGCCCGTTTCCACGGAACGAACTGATTTCCTGTTTGCCAACATCGGTGCGGACGGGAGAGTGGGAGGACCGTTCGGTGTAAGCAGTATTGGTGCTGATGGCGAGCATGCGTTCGTCTCTCAGTACGACAAAATCTTCGGCAATCCCGCCTTCGAGGGCGAAGCCACGGCGGAGAGTCCGTTCATTGCCAAGAACGTGAGTGGCGTTGATCAGACGATTTACAACATCTCCTGGCCGAAGGATGCGGTACTCGTGCATCCGGCTCCGGACAAGGACATTGCCGTGACGTGGCAAAGCCCTGGATCCGGTCTGGTGACTCTCCAGGGTGGTTTGCAAGACATGCACCAGTACTGGGGCAACGGAGCGAGTTATCGGTTGGAACTGCGAAAAGCAGCGGGGGGGACCAGTGTTCTCATCAATGCAGCGCTCGCAGATGGCGCGTCCGCGCCGCTCGAGAGGCAGTTTCGCGTTGATGCCGGCGATACCCTGGCCTTGATCGTGAGTGCGAAGGGACCGGATGGCGTTGGCAATAATGATGGAGATTTCATCAAGGAAGCTTTTGCTGTGACGTTCAAGCCAGACGTCCACATTCAAACGCAAGTCGATGAGATCCCGATGCTGTTCGCACCAGGTCAACCGGGAGCGATCGCCGTGCAAAGTGTTACCGCTCCCGGTCCCGTCGAGATGGTCCGCATCGTACCGTCCCTGCAATTCTCGATCCTCGGCGGAGTCTACCGGGTTGCCTATCAGAACATGCCTGCCAACATGAACTGGCAAATCACGAAAGACGGGCAAACCAACTTCGTCCTCGGAGGAGACGCCATCCGTGCGGGATCCGGGACAATACTCATCACTTCCTCGATCTCCGATGGTACCGGCCAGATCATTCTGCGAAACGGCCTCACGGATGCCGTCGTGGATCTCCACCTGCGTTTCACGGCCAGCGGCCACCAAATCCTGCCGGGGAATCCCACACCCACCCTCGCCCTCGATGCCCTGGCATGGACCGTTCCCGCAGACCAGTTCCCCGCGCAGACTCCCGTCTCGGCCCCGCCACAGTATGACGCTCTCGCCGCGCAGCTGGGTACCTATCCGAATCTGCGCCAGGAACTGGAAGACACCTGCATGCGTCTCTCCGGTCTCTGGCCGGATACGACCGCCACGGCGCTCGTTAAGCAGGGATACCCAGAACTCGCCGTGGGTTCCTCCGGATATTGGGATGCTGTCCAGGGAGTCCAGCAGGACATGGACCATGCATACACGCTCGTGGAGGGAGCGACTTCCGCAGTCTTCCAGGGCATCCTCGCAGCCCGAACAGGACACGGATCAATGGTTGCCACCGAGCAGCTCGCGCAGATGCTCAGGAGCCAGCATCCGGGCGTGGCATGGGTCCTCGGGATGCTGAACATCACTCCCGAGCGCGTGTGGTCCTCGACGAATGCGGCATTCGACAAGATCTACCAGGAAGCCGTGCGTCTCCACGGCATCGAGCAGGGGACGATTGCTCAGGCCCACCAGAACGACATCGTGGCCGAGCAGATCCACGAGGCAGCACAGCTTGCGGCAGCCCCCACGCCCACGAGTCCGTTCCCGCTTGGCGGGTACGCGCTCGGCAATCCCACTGACCGCGCAGGTGTCGATCCGGCGATGGCGGGACCGGAAACAATCGCTAGTGATCTGCGGCTCGGTGAAGCGTTGGTCTTCCTCTTCACGGAAGACCAGAATCTACGAACGCAACTCTCGGATTTCCTGACTGCGGCAGAGACGGACGTAGCGTTGACGGCGCTGCGTTCCAACCCCCAGGTTCTCGTCTACAGCAATCCGCAGGTCTTCAATCCTGTGCAACTTGTCTCCGCAGCCTCCGCTGTAGAGCTGACCGCTCTGCTGGTTTCCAAGAGTGACCAACGAATGGCAGTGGCAGTGGACTGGGTGAAGACGGCTACGGCTCAAAACTTGCTGAACGCCGTCACCGACCACGGGAGCTTCGTTACCAATCTGCCTCGAGCATCGACGGCCCTCAATGTCATCAAGGATGCCCTGCCTCAATTGAAAGGAATGACAGATGCCGAAAAGAAAGCAATGGCAAATCATGCGGTGTCGTGGGTAGACAGGTTCCTTAGTCGCGGTATCCCTGCGGCCGCAGGAGCGGGAAATCCTCTCGCGGCATTGGGCGCACTCTACCTACAGTCCATTTCGCCCGTCGTGCGCGCACTGAATGCCAAGACTCCGCAAGCGACGTACGATATCCTATCGACAGCACATCTAATCGAGTACTCGCCCGGCAATGGAAGCCATCCGGGGAAGCTTGTCGTGATCAACAGTGGGCATCTGCAACCGATCGGCGACCCGAACCCGAGTGAGGATGGCGCGCAGAAGTCGTTCAATTCCTTCTGTCAGGATGGATACGAAGTGCTACACTTCCGCGTGGGTCTTGCCTATGATCCGCTCATGATGAATACCAGCGATTTCCTCACGCTCGCGAAGAACGTTCTGGACGCCCGTCTGAAGAAGACGGGACCGTTCTCAGGAAAAGCAAACGTGAGCGAGATCGAGATGATGGGCTATTCCTGGGGCGGAGGACAAGCCGATGTGCTGATTCAGAACCTCCGCAGTCAGAATGAGACGAAGACTCTTCCGATCCACCTTGCCCTTATCGACGCTGTCGCCGATGGATACAGCGCCTTTCTCAATGGCCCCGCCGTATCAGAGCGCCCTCATGTGACAAGTGTGTTCAATCGCTACGAACTGCAAGGCAATCTCAACGTGGCGAGTTTCGTTCTCACAGCCGCTGCCGAGATGGCGGCGGCGAAAGCCTCGCAAACCCTCGGGATTCCATCCATCAGTGACATTGCATGGAACGCATTCTTCGAGCAGCTGTTGAGTCCCTTCAGCAGAGGCAACCCGGCACATGGCATGTCATTTGATGTTGTTCTTCCCGGCGATGATCCTGCGCGAGTGTTTACATCCATCGACCCAACAACGAGTAACTCTGTGGACGTCAATCATATCACAATCGATGATCAGTGGACGAACGACCCGATTCACCCAGGACTCTCAGTTACTGCTGCTGCAATTGCCTTCCTGAAATCTAAAGCGCAATGAAACTCTCGTTCTTCATTATCTCGGCGGCCAGCCTCCTTTTTGCAGGGTGTTCGCTCATTGAAGGTCATTTCGTCCTGACAAACCCGCAGTCAGTGATTGGCACATCCACATCGAAGGTCAGCATTGATTCTTTTCGAGTGAATGGGACAGACATCTCCTCTTCGATGAAAACTTTGACGGTTCGATTGAAAAACCCCCGTCAGCAGCTTGCGGGGATCGGGAGTATCGAAATCAGCGGTACGGGAGCAGCTCGTGGTAGGGGATACGAAATAGTGTTCTCGATTGGAGTTCCGAGCCATGATGCTATCAGTCAACTGCATATCTGGCCATTCTGGATTGGGATTGATGATTTAAGCCGGGGGAGTTTGTATCCAGAGGAGAGCTACCGCATCGATTTGTGGAAAGCCTGTCCGGTCAACAGTTATGAACCATACCAGGATAATGGCGTCACTATTTCCGTTCCGCTCATCGCTCGCGGTGCCGTGATTCTGGAACAGCGAACCAAGCATATCAAACTCAAGGGTACATTCGACATACCTTCCACTCCCATTCCTCGGGCCCCCTATATGGTCTGCAAAGGGAATACCTCTACGGGGAAACTCATCCGAAATCCCGCTCTTCCTGCAATCATCGAAGCCCATGGAATTCATCTCGATATCGATACTGACCTGATCTTCCAATGGTGCGGGGAGGGGGCGAATTGCTATGAGAAGTAACCTGTCCTTTGAGAGTCCGCTCGGTCAACTTTTCTGCCCTTAAGTCCACCACTAGGATCCGCAGCTTCTTCCGCGGGAGGTTCGATTGAGGAGTGGAGACTAATGCGCGCGCTCTGCCTGGCTGGTATCCTCGGTGCGTTCTTTGGGTCTCTCATCTGTTTTATCTCATTCGTCTGCCTTCTTCCACGAGATATCAATGTACTCCTGAAGTTGCGATGTCTTGGGGTCGGATGTTCTCTCCTGGTCCGCGCATTCATCCTCGCTGGGAGCACGGGTGTCACTCGGTCCAACGAACTCGGCGCCGAAAGCTTGATTCTTCAAGGCATAGCGTGGGGCGTGGGGCTCAGTGCCGGCGTGTTCTTGCTCGGTTCCTCGTTCTCCGGTGGGTCGAGGCTTTCTGCCTGGCCGCAGCCTGTGCCGGCATCACTAGTACTTGTATCGGAGTTCATCGGATCCTGTATCCGAAGCCTGTTTCGCTCGGCATCGGCAACGCGAATACCGGCCCCTCCGCTGGAAGGGATTCTCTCATCGTGCGAGTGAGCTGGGGATAGATGTCACCGAAGGACGATGGAAGAAGATCGGATGGCTCGTGAGACTTCGAGTTCCTCTTGTCCGCCAACATTTCCTCCACGGTGCCTACTGTGCTCGGAGTGCGAACACCTCCGCCCTTGTCGTATCCGCCCGTGACGATCCCTGACGTCTTCACTCCTTCCCCGGAAGTACTTCCCTTTACCCATAGAGCCGCCACCCCGCGGGTGGGTGAAAAGTCACTGCTTCTCACCCGGGTTTTTACCCACGTTTTCATCCACCCTTTTTTGCCGGGGCAGCGCCGCTCGCTCTCCCTGGTAGTCGATCCAGATGTGGCGGTGCGGGGAAATGAGAGCTTCGTCGGCAGTGGTGAAGAGAGCAGTTGAGTGAATGCGCTCGGCGCGGGCCCGCAGGCCGTCTCGTCGAAGCTCCGATGGGCAGATCCAGAGGGCCAGGTGGCGCGAGGTCTCGTACTTGCTGAAGCGATAGCGCACAATCTGCGGATAGCTCATGGTCCCTCGGTCCCACTCCAGGTAGTAGAGCTCATCGTTGATCCACACCTCGGCATCCGGGCAAATGTCGGCATCCAGCACCTGCGATCCCCGGAGAATCTTGGCCGCGTCGAGGCGAAAGCACATTTGCGTGAGCTGCACTTCATGCAGCATCTGATCGACCTTCGGCGTCCACCGGCAATAGACGTTCTCCGGCCGCCCCTCCTTCTGGTTGACGGTCCCCACAAGCCGGATGCGCTTGCGTCGCACCAGACGGTTGAGTCGCTTGAGGGCCTTGTTCTTGCTCGGAAACCAGCCGAGGGAGACGAGCATCGCGGCGGTCACCGGGTGCATCTCCAGGAGCCAGCAGATGCGTGCATCCCTCTCCCGCGCGAAGGCGTTACTGCGTGTGGGCGTGTCGAAGGGAGGCAGGGAAGACATGGTCGCCCCATCGTAGGCACGCACGTGGAGGGAAGCAGCCCGAAGACTGCCTTCCGGCAGCTCGATTGAACACCTCCTTGATGGGGAGCGATCCGCTGGACACGCGTCCGATGACTGGTGTACGATCGGACACCTCTAACCCACCTGGCCATGTTCACCCGCACGTTTCACCCCGACCGTTTCCTGCGCAGTGTCTATGGCACGCAGCCGTTTGTGGACTACTGTGAGCGACGCGGCCTCCCCTTTGCGCAAACGCTCGCGAAGCCTCTGGAGACAGAGGACGCCCGACGCTGGATGGCGACACTGGCGGAGCTTCCGCATGACGAGCACGCGCGGGTGGAACTCGAACTCACGAAGGTCAACGAGATGGCCACGCACGAGGCACTGGCGCACCTGCTCGAGGCAGTCGAGGGAGAGATACTGCCGCCGGACTCCCTGCCGGGTGGCGCCCCGTTGGCCCTCTGGTTTTTTCTCAACGAACCCGATCTCTTTCATCAGGTGTTCCTGCACCATGAAATCCGGGAATTGACCTGCTGGCGTACGGCCCAGGCATCGCCGGGCCTGGCAACAACTGACCTTGCCGGGAGGACGCGCGCACTGAATGCCCAGTTGCGCGAGTTCTTCCATCTGCAGGAAGGCACAGCCGGCTTTTGCACCGCCGAGGCCTATCCGCTCAGCGAGGCCGTCTGCTTCGTCGGCCAGGTCGCCGACCGCCTCCAGTTCCTCGAATCCTTCACGGACGGCGGCAAGCTGACGAGCGCGCGGGTGCGTCCGGCACTGCCGGTCCTCTTCGTCTACTATCCCTCCGATGGGAGGGTCTTTCTCAAATCCCACCTGCGCTCCCGCGACCGCACTCAAGACCTCTTCCGGCGCTTCGGGCAGGCGGTGCTGGATTCCCCGGTCGCCTGCGACGACGATGCCTTCGACCTCGATCTCTTGCTCCACCCGTTCCATCCGCTGCCGGACGCAGACGACATGGAGATGATCCGCATCAAGACGCTTCACCTGCGCTACCCCGAACGCGACGGCCGCCGGCAGATCAAACTCGAGACGCGCGTCAGCGACGAGCAAGGGGCCATCGAGACTCTGCTGCGCTCGCACCTGCGCGGCGGCATCGGCCAGGAGTTGCGGGTCTGCCACGCCGAACTGCAGGTGCGGCTGCGCCTCGCCGGCGGCACGAAGAACTACCTCATCCGGCTGTGGCGCAACCGCTGCACTCTCAATCAGACGCCCCTGGGCAATCGCTTCCGGGCATGTCTGGCGCGTTGGGGCCTCAGCCATGCAAAGCCTTGAGTTCCTCCTCGGCCTTCTCGATAGACAGGAGCCGGCGCGCGTCGCCTGGGACGACTTTGCGGCCATCCACGGCCCTGCGCTGCGTACCTGGCAGCGGATGGGCTTTCTGAGCCAGGAAGGCGGCCAACACCCGATCGCGAGCTGCCCGCACTGCGACGAGGGTGTGCCGTATCGGCTGCGAGGCCGGCTCATCTGCCACTGGTGCCGAAGCGAGGTGGACCCATCGCACCTTCTGCTCTGGCAACTCGACCGGGAGGCATTCCTGCACTGGCTCGCAGGGAAACTCTCTCTGCGCGGAGGAGTGAGGAGAATCGATGACCGGCTCTGGCAACTGGGAACATGGGAAAACGAGGCAAGCCCCGTCGAGTCCTTCTATCGACGGCCGGGGCCGCTTTCGGAGACTGGGCGTGCGCGGCTCTCCGCCTACCGAAACGTCCTGGTGTTTTCGGGCGTTCAGGCGCCCGTTGATTTGGGCGGCTGCGCTCGCCCTTGTGTCGCTCTCATCGAGCTCCTCCGTCTGGACGACACACTTGCAGTCGCCGACCTGGCAACCGTTCTGCGTCCCCGCGGCAATGTCCGCTTCGATGCGCACAGCGGCGCTCTGTGGGTTGGGGAGACATTTCTCGGCGAGATCCCGGTTGGGAGCAAGGAGTATTTCTTCCTGAGTGCCCTTGCCTCGCAGTTGGATCACTTCGTGTCGTACGCGGATCTGAAGTACGAGATCCTGCGTCGGTCGGGCAGCAGCGATGAAACGGAAGAGGCGACCTTCTGTCACAACCTCAAGAGCCGCATCAAGAAGAGATGGATGGGGAAGATCGATCAGCTGCTGGCAACGACGAACAAGGGGGACGGATACCGCTTGCGTGGGTATGCGGAATCGTGTTGATGTAAGGAAGCCAGTGAGGTCGCACCGGATGGATTACGCGAGGTGAAACACTTGATGCTCAGGCTGATTCCGACGCTGACGCGGAGGCCTTTTGGGTAGCCGCTTTGACCGCCACATGAGTAGAGACACTGCATGTCACGGGTTTCTGCCTCGATGCGTAGGTCCATGTGACCGACGCGCGCAAAGCGGCTTTGAACATAGCTGATCAGCTTGCACCGAAACGGTCTCAATTGCTGACTATGCGGCATCAACAGAGAACGATCCACGGAACAACAAAAGGATTTCCGTCTTTCTGGCGATCTTTGAGATACGACGTAACGCGCTCCGATACGGGACCCTCGTTCCCGCAGGAAAGCAACCATTTTGCGAAGCGAGTTGCTTCCTGAGCTTCAACCGGCACACGGCTCGCAATGACCACCGTCGGCCGGTTCTTGGCCAAACGCCGTTGCAGGGTTACTGCGAATCCGTCGATGAAAGGGCCGCTCACGCTGCTGTAGGTTGTTGATTGGCAGAATACGAGAATCACGGCTTCCGCGTCAGGGAACTCCCATTGTCCGAGCGTCTTCTGCAAGTCGCCGGCGCTATCCGCATGGGCCATCACGATGACGCCGCGGCCTTCGACGGTTCGCGCCACGGGCTGATGGCGCGACGTGTCCGGGACGTCAAAAGCGTTGATCCGATCGCCAAAGTGGCTTGCGGCGATGGAATGGACGATCTGCCCCGACACTGATTGCGTTGACGCGAATATCCGAAAGTCATCACCGACAACACGAACAGCCATGCCTTTGGCGGGATTGTCTGAAACGCCATACACAAGTTGAGACTTCGCCACCTCTATCAAGCTCGGTCCGAACTGGCCTGTCTTCGCATCCTTCGTGCGCAGCCAATCCAGGCTCAAAGACCAGCCTTCGTTCTTGTTGGGGGGCAACAGGACGATGGAATCGACGCTGCCTGCTTTCGGCAGTGGCGTGGCGACATCAACGGCTTTTTGCAGATCGTCGAACATCGGCCAGCGCGAGGCCCGAAAATCAGGCCCTTCCATACCGCGGAATTCACCCAACGTGCGAAGAATATCCGTGTTGTACCGATTCAAAGCGTAGGCACCCGTGACGACGCGCTGCCCGTCTGATCCAACTTTATCGTACAGTCGAACAAGAAGTTGGTCACCGATCGGGCAGGAAACCACGTAAGACAGGGAAGGCGAGACGTACTCACCAGCCGAACCATGAACATCAGCGATCGGGGTGTCGGACCCAGGAACCCACAAACCTGACAAGTATTTTCCGATCAAGCTCCGAAGGGCGTCGTCGGGGATTCGAATCGTGCTCCCAGCCGCGTAGGGACCCGGACGATTCAGGTCTGGAGCCCCAAGGAAAAAATGAGCGAAATCAAATTCTCGGAGCGCGAAGGTGCGCTCTGGGCGCCCTGCGGGATCCTCAACTTCGAGGTGTTGCAACCACTGCAGGCGCGTATTTGCCTTTTGTTGGGCGGCGATGTCCCCGGTCTTGTCGAGAAGTTCTTTTGCCAATGTACAGCATTCCAGTGCCGCCGCGTGATGTCGCTTGGCGTCAATCCGGTCGCCTTGTCCCAACGCTTCAATCATTCTGTCGATACTCAGGTCAGCCTCCAAGTAGCTGCACATTCCCTGATAATACCTGGGCCGATTGCGAGTGAAGGCGCGCTGGTAGAGATCCTGGGCGCGTCGCCTCGCTTCTTCAGTCCCGCGGCGTCGCAAGGCGACGCCGAGCGTCGTGCGAATGTAGTCGAGGGTACCCTCGAACACCCGAGGTTGCGCGTTCTCGTACTCGTGCAGAATGCGTTCTGATTCCTCGATCACTTGGGGAAAGTTGCCTGCCTTGTGTAAGCGCTGCACTTCCGCGTACCGAACGCGAAGCGCCAGATCCTTCCGATTAGAAAGGTGCGTGGCCTGCACAACCGAAGCGCTGCGAATCAGTTCCTCCGCCGGGACATCTGTGAGATGGGGACGATCTGTCGCCAATCGCCCCAGCTCATAGAACGCATTGAATGCGATCAAGTGCCGAGAATGCGATGACGCCAAATCCCGCGCCTTCTGGAGCGGTTCGACCGCCTCTTGAAACTCAAAGACGTGACGGCGCTGATGTCCCTGTCGGAGAAGGGCGACCATTTGCCAGTCCTCGACGTCGCCTGCCGCTTCGACAAGTCGATCCACATACTCCTTCGCGCCTTTGTGATTCTTGCGGAGGCAGGATTCGGCGATCACGCGAGCCAGCAAACCTTGATAGGGTTTTGCTTGTCCGAAATACTCCACAAGCCAGCGTTCGAGGGCCTCGTCTCCGCAGGCGAAGTTACGAAGGATGTCCGTCGCGATCGGGATGGGCAAGAAATCACGAACCTCCATTCCTGCATCGTCCGCTGGATCCGAAGGCGGTTTCGATTCTTCCTCCCCGGACGAGGGGGTTCGCCTCTTCTCGCCAAGGGAGATGTACGACATCATTGGGTCGGCATCGCTGCACAGAACATTGAGAGGGACGTCCAGTGCCTTTTGAATGGCAAAAAGATCCCGCGCACCCAGGCTGCCGCTGAAATGCGTGAGGGCAGTCCATTGCTCGTGGTCGAAACTCGGAATGCTCTTCTTGATGCGCTCGATCACTTCGTCGTCGCTCAGACCAGCTATCTTCTTGAGGTGGTCAATTCGCTCCCCACTGGCAGGGATTTCACGGGCAGCTCTGCGCAATTCGCGGTACACCCAGCTGGAGCAGCGATCGCATTTGCGAACATGGGACCGTTCTTCGTCAGTCATCGCGGTTTCGCCGAGCGAAATCGAAGCGAGCCGCGAATGGGGGAGACAATCGGTGCGTCGGTCGATCTCTTGCCGGATCGTTTCTTCAATCTCGCGTTCCTCGTCGCGCATCTTCTCCACGTTGGGGCGAAGGAATTCTCTCCAACGATGATCAGCGGATTTCGATGTTTCCCCTTTATTCTCCACGGCAGCCTCTCTTTCTCTCAATGCACATTCTCAGTTTCTTCATTGCCTTGTGGCGACGTCTCCTCACGCTTTCTTCCTGAATCTCAAGGATTTCCGCGATCTCCCGATCAGGCTTCTCCTCAAAGTGAAAGAGAAGGACGCAACAGTGGTCAACTGCGGGAAGCTCTTCGAGACACTGTCGCAGCTGCTCTTGCTGGTCCTTCGATTCGACTCTTTCCGGAGGGCCCTCGCCGGGATCCGGAAGTAATTCTGCGTCAGGTGGGTTCGGTGCGATGTTCGACTCACGTACATTCTTGCGTATTCTGTCGATGATCTTTTTTTTCAGAACACCCCAAAACCACTTCTTCTGCTCTTCTCCCGGAAGCGACAGAATTCGCTGGCGTTCTTTCCATAACGCCAAACACGCTTCCTGAAAGATGTCCTCTGGGTCCTCGCGTCCGTGACGGACGCAATACTTTCGAGCACGTAGCTCACTTTCTGCAATGAACGCATCATACGCCTCCTCGGCGGATGTCGGCGAGCGGCTCTGGCCTGTGCCGTTCGAGTCGTGCTCCGGCCGTTGATCTTGGTTCATGGCAGCACTTCTCGATATGGTTGCCTCGTCGTAACCCAACGACCAGTGTGCGCCGATTCCGTCCGGACCTGCTCCTTCACGCAGACGGCCGCCGCAACTGAGGCGTTGTGTTGCGACGGTCCGTCGAAATCAGACAAGGAACCCAACTCGTTGTTGCGATTCGTCCTCTTCTCCTTCTCGTCTTCTATTCAAAACTGAGGATGCGGATCACGCTTGTGGCCGCCACCCATCGGTCGGAGCGGACGGTGCGCTCCCAGGGGCGTTGGCCCGGCGGATTGGACCACGGGAACGGCGGTGTGCTGTTCGCCTCCCCGAGCCGGTAGGCAATCGGGACGCCTCCATTGGAACGAATTTCGAGGATGATCCCCGCGTGGAGACCGCCGAGCGGAGACGCCTCCACGAGCATCATGCCCGGGCGCTGCGCAGCCGGCGCGATAGCTGGGCCGTTGAAGGAGCGTGGCTGGCCCCCGGCTGCCAGGGCAATTTGATCTGCCCATTCGAGGCAAGTTGGACGACACAGCAAAAAATCGAGGGTCTGCTGTTGGTTTGCAGGCGGCGCCACGCACGCCCGCGGGTTCGCGGCGCTGAGAGTGTTGTATCTGGTAATCATGCGCAGCACAAGCTCCGCCTTAGAAGTCGGGCTGTATGCTGTGGCGCCGAGATCGTTGACCATTGCCGCAGTCACCTGCGTGAGAGGCGGGCGTCGACGCGGATCGGACCAGCACCACGTGGCGTACCGGGAAATCGCGATGCGCATTTTCGCTCCATCCGTCGTCGGCCCGTTTCCTTGACCGACATCGGCGATCCAGGGACCAGTGGGCGCGTAGATGCTTCGGCCAGAGGATTGGCCGGATTGGGAAAGGGCGAGAGTCACCACCCGTTGCTGAACAGGCGTCAGCCCTGGCTGCTGGCCTCGCCCCACAGAGACGGCCGCAGTGAATAGCAGCATCGTCGCGAGCATTATCTTCACCGATCTCATGACTTTCCCTCCCCCCTTGAACGGGGAAAATACCTGCTGGTTGCCGGTATTCCCGGTCATCCAGCGTCGTGAGTCCTAAGCGGAGTGGCACGGCCATCCTCCTGCTTCGGGATCAATCTCTTCATCAAGATCATCGCGTCACGTGCAAAAATGTCCCCAAGTTTTTTCAGAATAACAGCATCCCCCATTAATTTTTGCCGAGTTTCTGGAGATTGAGCTCGTAAATGTGTTTCTCGGTAGAAATGCGCGACCCGGAGGGCCAGACTCAGGGAAAATCAGAGTATTCCTATGCGAAGAAGTCTTTTGGTAATGGGCACATCTGGCCGAACTTGGCCCTGTGTTTGAGCGAACGACATGGGGTCCGCGATGCCGCGTATCATCCGACAAT
>JBBSDR010000010.1:0-17271 GCA_038240465.1 Gemmatales bacterium | reverse complement strand
GCCTTATCATTGACGCGGAAGTGTACCGGTAGCGGCAATCCCCAGTCAACGTCACTTGTCCTCACCGCCACCCTTCGGCGCTGGCGGATCGAAGACAGCCTTGCCCTCGGCCTTCTCGACGAGGACCGCCTCGGCGGGATGCGTGAACGCCTGCGTCACGATGCCGCCCGGCTTCGGCGAATGCAGTTTCCACTTCACCAGCACTGTGCCGTCCTTGACGGCCACAGTCAGCACCTCGACGCGATAGCCGCCCGTCGGTTTGGCGCCCGCCGTGGCGACGACGACCATTTGCTTGTCCCAGTCGATCTTCTCGACCTTCAGTGCCTTGGCGAGGTTGGCGCTGGCCTGCTCCTGACTTTTGCCGTCAGCGGGCAGACCACTGGCCTTCGCCGCCTCGACAGCATCGCGGATGACGAGCTGCTGCGCCGCTCCGCCGGGACGAGACGAGGCGCGCCAGAAGCCGCGCCCTTCGATCTTGAGTTCGCGATCCTTGGTCTTGTCGTCCGCGCGGACGAATTTCAGCGCCTGGACGCGAACCAGAGCGGTCTGAACGTCGCGGTCCAGCGGCGTCTGTTGCCAGCGGAAGCCGTCCTTCCGCGCGGGCGGCACTACTTCGAGGCGGGCCGGCCAGATTTCGCGATGGCGCTTGCCCTCGACGCCGAGATCGACCGCCTTGCCGGTCAGCTTGATCGTCTTGCCGACGTAGTCCGCGAGGATTTGCGGTTTGCCGCCGATATAGACCTCGCGCACGTCGTTCTTCATGATGAGGCGATAGGGATTCATCCGGCCGAAGCCAATCCTGCCCGCGTCCTTCGACTTCTCCAGCACGCCGACGAATTCTTGCTCCTTGCCTTCCTGGGTCTTGTACCATTCCTCGGCGGCGAACAGTTCCTTCTTCGCTGCCGGATCGTCCTTCGAGGGATCGGGTTTCTTTTCCTGGGACAGCGGCAGCGTCAGGGCCAGCAGGATACTGAGCATGGAGGTCTCCTTGAAGAGAGAAATGGAGCGGATTGCTCCTGTCATTGTGGCCCGCTCGCGGTTCGGGTCAAGGACCGGCACCTCATGGATTCGTCGGGTTCGCGAGCAACTCCTTGAAATCGTCGCGCATTCGCAGAGAGTCGAGGTCCTTATCGATCTTCAACCGGTCCGCATAGAGCGGCGCCTGAAAGAGCCGTGTCGCGCGGACCTGCTTCAGCAGCTCCATTGCTCGCGCCGCATACTTCGTCGCCAGCCGATCCTTGTCGTCCGCTCCCAGGGCAGGATCGTCGCGGACCACACTGGCCGCCCTGGCGTGAATGCGCGCCAGGGCAAAGCGGACGAATGGCTGCACGTTCAGCCGCAACAGTTCGTCGGCCTCGGCCGTGGCCCTGGCATGCTCGCCGGCTCGAACCAGTGTCAGGGCACGCCCCAGACGCAGCGAGGGGTTACCGGTCCCATCCAGTTGCAATACCCGCTCCCAGTCCGGCAGGGCAGCCCTGGCGTCCTTGAGATCGACCAGGCACATCGCCCGGCCCTGGTAGGTCTCGATCATCTCGCGGAGGAGGTGGGTACGCTGACCGGGATTTTCTTGAACGGCCTTCTCGAAGGCGTTGGCCGCCCCAGCGAAAGCGTCTCGGGCGAGCGCGACATCCCCCCTGTCCCTGGCATAACGGGCCATGCTCAGCGACATCCGCGCCAGCTGCAACGGTGAAAGGTCTTCCTGGATGAATTCTCCCCCCAGGCGCTTCCAGATGGCCTTGTAGATTTCCGCGCTCGACTGCGACGGCACGAGCCAGTCGTGGTCGCTGACGCGGTTCCGCTTGCACAGCGCCGCGATGATGAGGCCGCGTTCTTCCCGAGCGTTCATGGCCGCCCCCTTCGTGAAGTGTATATAATAGATATACACACGATGCGCGCCATTGTCAATGAAGTATTTACAAGAATCCGCGAGCCGTTTTTTCTTGGCCTTGTGTAAATGATGAATATACTTACAAATATGGCGAAGAAACAGAAAAGTGATCCGGCGATGGCGAAAGTTCGCGACTTATTCGAGGAGTCGGGACTCTCGCTCGTTGAGTTAGGAAGACGGATGGGCTATCCAGAAGAGACGGCGCGGCAGAGTGCGTGGCAATTCATGAAGACAAGTGATCCTCGCATCAGCATGTTGCGTAAGTTTGCCGAAGCGATTGAGATTTCAATCGACGACCTCACTCCTAGGAGAAAGCGAATGGCCAGAAAACTCGAAGTCGAATTGGCGGACGCTGGGTGCAGCCTAGACCCGAAGACATTCATCGCGATTCTCGAAGAACGGCACGCAACTATGCACCCCGACTGGTCCGTTGACGACCTTGTTTGCCACCCGGATCAGGCGAAGACATATTGCGAGCAGATTCGGTCCGAGGTTGGGGCACCGGTGCCGGATCATGTCATCCTTCGGCGGCTGATGAATGCCCGCAAGGCGCACTAGAAGTTGCACCAGACGACTTCGACCATCCGGCGTTTTTGTTTCCCGCCTGCCGCCTGATTAGGCAGGCTGAATTCATGCTGTGTCCAATCCCGAATCCGCCGGTCATATTGTTCTGACCGGTATCCCGACAGCATTACCCGGCCCTTGCATGCGAGGATCGTTTCTAAGAGTGCCTCGTGCTGCTTGGCACACATCTCAAAGGAGTACACGTCATCCGCCGTGCGTGTCTCGCTGAGATATGGCGGGTCCAGATAAAACAGCGTCCGGCTGCCGTCTTGCTGACGGATCACGTCAAGTGCATCTCGATTGAGGATGGACACCCGTTTTAGCCGAGCATGGACGTCAGCGAGTCCCGCAACAGCATTCAGCCACGCGCTAGCCTGTTCATTCATTCCGCGTCGCGTTCGCATGCGACTCAATGGTGCAAAGCCATCCATTCGGCCGGCGAGGGATTGTCGGCAATGCACGAAAAACTGCACCGCGTCATCGACCGGATCGGCTCCATTGGATTCGGATGCGAGTCGCCATTCTGCTTCGGAGAACGGCATTGCTGAGAGCACACGGGCAAATCGCGAGAATGAATCTTCACCTTGGAGGACACGCCAGAAGTTTGTAAGCCGTCCGTCAATGTCGTTTACGACTTCACTGATGCCGGTAGGATCATTAGCCAGCAATACCGACCCACCTCCGAAGTAAGGCTCGCAGTAGTGCAGCCAGCCCGGATCATTTATGCCGGGATTGTTCGGGTTAATGCATCGTGCCGGCATTTTGGCAATGATCTTCTCGGCAAGGTAGTGCTTGCCGCCATGCCATTTGAGCGGCGGCGAAACGCGATTTGGTGCAGTGGTCATGCTTGGTACCTTAAGCGACTATGGGCATGCTACGCGGCCTTTGGCAGCATGTTGAAGATTGGATGATACGTCTCAATTGCTTTGAACTCAAATAGACGAAGACTCACCCCACGCACATCCTCTGGCCTCACGAAATCAACCGTGATCTTGTCGGGAGATGGAGACCAGAAGTGGTTCGCCACTGAGGCAAGAACGTCGCTGTCCTGGAAAAAACCGACGCCGGAACGTAGGTTCTCGGACTGGCTCAGGAATAGATAGCGGTCTGGCTCACGCAACGAGAAGACGCCCTCGGAATCCGGCACTGCATCCAGTCGAACATCCGACAGGTGTCCGGGGGTGTGCCAACGGGCCTTTGAGATGTCAAGGTGAGCCAAGTGTTCCGCATCGGCCTTGCGTCGCGACCGAACGTTTTTCCGCAGGTGAAGTGCCGCCAACCGATAAGCAACGGCATCTCCTGATTGCCCAACCTTGGCGGCGATGCCGTCGAACGCTTTGCCGACATCGGGATCGGCCAAAAGGTCGTCGTAGCTCGCGTCGTAGCGGTACCTCAACTTGGCGAACGCAAGCTCGGCAGGAATTAGGAAGGAGTGAAGATCCCTCTTGTCCTCCCTGGTCGTTTTGACTGGGAACCCGCCTGATTTCCTCAGCCGAAGGAGCCGACGACACACTGCGGCGTGCGGAGCGTCAATGCCGAGCTGCTTGCATCGGTTAACGAAATGAGCCGCCAACTGCGGGTCTGCCAAGGTACGATCAACGGAATACCCGTCGTGAATTTGTGCAAAGACTTTGACGATAACAGAGTCTCGTGACTCGTCCGGAGCTAAGGGGGGCAACTCGATGGGGCGATTGGCGAGCATCTGCCCAACCGTGCCCACGGCCGAAAAGCCTCCAAACGCTGGAAGTGAAATCGGCCGCACAGTGCTGCCCAGGATTCTGCTTATGGTCAGTTGATCTAACTCGCTCATGTCAGTCGTAACTCGATATAAAGTGAATGGCGTTGTTAAAGACGACCGCGACAGCACCTTGCTTCGTTGTTTTCCCCATTCGTTTCAGGAAGTTCGCCAACTCGCCTAACTTCGCCTCGTCTTCAACGTCTTCTCGTTTTGCAAGACTCTGGATCATGATTGGCTTGTCGGTCAACAGTTGGCCGCCGTTCTCGTCATCACGCCAGATGCCACATAATTCGGTAAAGCCGGTCGCCCCACCGTACAGCTTTCCCATCAAATCCAGGGCATTCGAGGCCCACTCAGCCTGATCCTTGAGCCTAGACTTGTCGCGGGCGTGACTCGGGATAAAGAGGATGACACAATCGTCCGCAAGACCAAACCGAAGGCGGCCCTGGAGCCATTCCGGGAATGAAGGATCATCAGGTTCAGCCTTCTGTTCGGCCTTGGCCTTGGCCTTGGCCTTGGCCTTCGACACTGGCTTGCCCCTTATTGTATGATGCGAGTTGATCGAGCATACCAGACCTCATATCAGTCCGAAAGTTGCAAGTCAAGAATTTTTTCACGTCCTCACCGGGGAATACGTCTCCGGCTTGCGCCGGGTCAAGGCCGTCCGCCAGCCGGGCAGATTGGCGAAGCATGACGCACTCCTCTTTCCGCCGTCAGTGGCGTCGATTGGGGAATCATGGCGATTCGGTTGATTATACAGAAGTTCGATTCATCGCGCAAGTGCCATTTTGGCAGTCGCTTAGAATTTCGTATCAGGCCGGGGAATTGCGTATCAAGAGATCAAAGCGTAGCAAAGCCGAGCAGACGGTAGTATCAAGAATGTGTTTTCCAGGAGGAGGCATCATGGAATCGCGTGAACTTGGCCGAACCGGGCTGTTCGTGTCGCGCCTGGGCCTCGGACTCGCGGCGCTGGGCCGGCCCGGTTACATCAACCTGGGCCGCGACGCCGACCTTGGTTCCGGGCGCGACGTCGAGAGCATGCGTCAGCGTGCGCTGGCCGTTCTCGACGAGGCCTGGCGGCTCGGCATCCGCTATTATGACGCGGCGCGATCCTATGGCCGGGCGGAGGAGTTCCTTGCCTCCTGGCTGGCGGTGCAGTCCTTTGACAGTATCCCTGTCGTTGGCTCGAAGTGGGGCTACACCTACACGGCCAACTGGCAAGTGCAGGCCGCCCAGCACGAAGTGAAAGACCACTCCCTCGAAACCCTGCTCCGTCAGGCAGCCGAGAGCAGGCAGGTGCTGGGAACGCATCTGAAGCTCTATCAGATCCATTCGGCGACACTGGAGAGCGGCGTTCTCGACAATCAGCCGGTGCTGGAGGAACTGACCCGGATGCGCGAACAAGGCTGTGCAATCGGCCTCTCGGTGAGCGGTCCGCGCCAGGCCAATGTGATCGGCAAAGCGGTCGAACTTGGCCTGTTCGACACGGTGCAAGCGACATGGAACGTACTCGAACCGTCTGCGGGAACCGCTCTGGAGGCGGCGCATCGAGCCGGGATGGGCGTCCTGGTCAAGGAGTCGCTGGCAAACGGCCGGCTGACCGCGAGCAATGACGATCCCACATTTTCTGCTCAGCGGCGCGTGCTGGAGGAGATCGCGGCGGCGCATGGAACCACCCTCGACGCCGTGTCACTGGCAGCAGCGCTGGCGCAGCCGTGGGCAGATGTCGTGTTGAGCGGAGCGGCGACGGTCGAGCAGCTGCGCTCCAACACGGCGGCACTTGAAGTTCGTCTGCCGGCAACGGATCTCGATCGGCTAAAGGAACTGGCGGAGGAGCCGGAGACGTACTGGAAGACGCGGAGCGGCCTGGTGTGGAGTTGAAGGAGCGAGGCGTTCAGTTGCGAGGACTGGACATTCGCCATCGCGCAAGAACCAGATAGGCGGTAGCGGTCAGGATGCCGGCAAAGCCGCCTGTGTAGCTGAAGTTGTGCATGGTGCCGGCCCGACTAAACGCAACCGGATCAGAAACGTCTTTCGGAAACCAGTAGGGAGGAAGATTTGCCGCGTCGATCGTACAGTACGCAAAGAGCAGCGCGCCAAGACCGGCGATCAGGGCTGTGACGGCAACGACACCGAAGGCGATTAGCGAACGTCTCAGATAGGCTTTCCCGTCGGGCAGGATCAGTCCCACGAACAGCACGGGGATGCCGATGAGAATCCCCATCCACCACGAGGCATACCAGCCGACGAGAGACGCTCCGAGACGATTCTGAAGGGGACCGGGAATCTCGAACTGAATGAACTTGAACGCATGGAAGTAGTCGGGTGAAACGGTGTAGGAGACCTGGTTGTGGATGGCACCGTAGAGGCCGGCGAACAGACACGCGGCCGCGAGCAGGACAGGCATCAGCGCGATCTTTCCCATGTCATCCCTCGTTGGCGATCAAGAGCCGGCGATTCGCCCAGCCTTCCACACGACAGGCTGTAAGATGGTCTGTGATAACATGGCCGAACTGGTCCGTCAACCGTCTTCGCGCGGAGAACCTCGATGACAACGCGATCCATCCCCGTCCTCATGCTGGCGCTTCTCATTGCCGGCTTCCTGGTCCTCGTGGATTTCCCCGCTCTCCGGACTGCGGAGAAAGAGCCAGCCGAGACGAAGGAAGTCGTCAACTCGGTCGGCCAGAAGCTGGTCCTGATTCCCGCTGGCGAGTTCATGATGGGTACGGGCGAGACGATTGAGGAACTGGATGCAGCGTTTCCCGGCTACAACCTGAAGAAGAGGGCCCACCTGTGCGACGATGAAAAAACGCATCGCGTCCGCATCACGAAGCCCTTCTATCTTGGCATTCACGAGGTCACGATCGGCCAGTTCAAGCAGTTCATCAAGGACGCCGACTTCAAGACCGAAGCGGAGAGGGACGGCAAAGGCGGCTATGCCATTGACGTGAAGACCGGCAAGTTCGACAAGAAACCGGAGTTTTCCTGGCGCAACCCCGGCTGGGTGCAGACGGACAATCATCCGATCGTCAACGTGACCTGGGCCGACGCCGTGGCCTTCTGCAACTGGCTCAGCAAGAAAGAAGGCAAGACCTATCGGCTGCCGACCGAGGCCGAATGGGAATATGCCTGTCGCGCGGGAACGAAGACGCGCTACCATAGCGGCGACGACCCGGAGACGCTCATCAAGGTGGCGAACATCGCCGACGCCAGCGGCGAGAAGCTGGGCAAGCTCCAGTATCGCGACTGGCCGCAATTCGCACTCAAGGGAAGCGATGGCTACACGCACACCGCTCCGGTGGGCAGTTTCAAGCCGAACGCCTTCGGCCTGTACGACATGCACGGCAACGTCTGGGAATGGTGCAGCGACTGGTATGGCGAGGACTATTACTCCAAATCACCCGCGGAAGACCCGAAGGGACCGGAGCGGGGCGGGATGCGGGTTCGTCGCGGCGGCGCCTGGCACACGTTCCCCCTGTGGGTGCGGGCGTCTTTCCGCAACATCAACACACCCGAGTCTCGTTATTTCAACCTGGGGTTCCGTGTCGCGCGGGAGAGATGACTCTTGCCGCTTGCGGCTTAGCGGGCGGATCGCTAAGCCGCAAGCGGCAAGAATCACTTCGCGGCGGCCGTCCGCTTCTTCACGATGACCTTTACCTGAAGCGCAGTCTTGCCGAATTGAATCGTGTCATCCGCCTTGAGCGGGACGCGCTTGCCGGACGGGATGAGGACGCCATTGACGGTGGTGACGCGGCGGCCGGTATCGGCGATGCCCAGGCCGGCCTTGTCGAACCAGATGAGGGCGAAGCGATTGACCTTCACCGCGACGCCTGGATTCTCCTGCTCGGTCAGATCGACATCGACGGCGGTCGGACCTTGACGGCCGACGTAGGTGACGCCTTCCTTGAGGGCGTAGTTCTTGCCTTTGCGCAGGCCGCTGGTGACCTGCAACTTCACCTTCGAGCCTTCCGGCAAACCAGTGGTGGGAGGAGTGGACATTGGCGAACCCTTTATGTTTTTGGTGACGGAATTCGAGCCATGTTCTCGACTCAGCCGTTCCACGATATCGCGCCCGGTGCCGCTCTGCAATAACTTCTGCGCAATCGGCCCTGGCGGCGTTTGCAGTGCGTCGGGCGATTGTGCATAATGTCCTTCGGGTTCGAGACCGGATCGCGGGAATAGCAGCATGATCGATTCCACCACGAACGCACGGCGACAGTTTCTGCGCGTTGGCGCCCTGACGCCGCTGGGACTCAACCTTGCCGGCTGGCTCCGCGCCCGCGCGGCATCCCCTCCAGCCGGGCGGCGCGATACCAACTGCATCTTCCTCTGGCTTCTCGGCGGCGCCAGCCATATCGACCTGTTCGACCCCAAACCCGATGCTCCCGCCGAGGTGCGCGGCCTGTTTCGACCCATCTCCACCCGACTGCCAGGCTGTCAAATCGGCGAATTACTGCCGCGGCTGGCGACCTCCGCCCATCGGCTTTCGCTCATTCGCTCCATGACGTCGCCCGAGAACGAACACGAAATCGGTCACTACTTCGTGCAGAGCGGAATGCGCTGGTCGCGGAGCCTTGTACCAGCCGGCTACGGGGCCAGGGTCAGCCATCAAAGGCAACGCTCCGGTGGCGTGCCGCCGTTTGTGCAACTGGGCGAGATGCTCGCCGCCGCACACGACGCCGGCATGGGCGGATATCTTGGCCGCAGCCACGATCCGATGGCGATCTTGCAAAACCCCAATGCCGAGAGCTTTCAGGTTGCCGGACTGGCACCCGCTTCCGGGATGGACGCCGTCAGGCTGAGCGATCGACGGGCCTTGCGCTCCGCCCTGGAAAGCGATCCCCTGTCCGGCAGACCGGGGCAGACTCAGCACGACCGATTCGTCGCACAGGCGTTTGACGTCATCCGCTCGCCGCTTGTCCGCCAGGCCTTCGAGCTGTCGCGGGAGCCAGCGCGAATGCGCGACGCCTATGGCCGCAACACGGTCGGCCAGCGTTTGCTGCTGGCGCGCCGGCTGATCGAGGCGGGGGTGCGCTTCGTGACCGTCGTTTGCACGATTGGTCCGGGTTGGGACATGCATCCCGAGGTGTTTCCTCGACTGCGGATCGAGGCGCCGCCCTACGACCAGGGACTGGCCGCCCTTCTGGAAGACCTCGCCCAGCGCGGCCGGCTCGACTCGACACTGGTTGTCAGTTCCGGCGAGTTCGGCCGAACGCCGAAGTTGAACGATGATCCGCGCGGCCCCGGGCGCGATCACTGGAGCCGCTGCTTCAGCGTGACGCTTGGCGGCGGCGGCGTGAAGACCGGCGTCGTCCTGGGAGCCAGCGACCGGATCGGGGCCTTTGTGAAGGATCGTCCGGTGACGGTCCCGGACCTGGCGGCGACGATCTATCACGTTCTCGGCCTGGATCCGCGTCAGGAATTGCGGGCATCCGATGGACGGCCGATCGTCGCGCTTCCGGAGGGTGAACCGATCCGCGAGTTGTTGTGAGGCGAGGCTGGCATTTCCCCAAATTCCCTCGCAGCTTATAATTCTGGCGTAAGCCACTCTCCAGGCATGAAAGCGAGGCCGTGATGGGCGCGACCACGACAACGGGCGCGAAGATCAGCAACGGGACAGCCGCTCACCGCGAAGGCCGGCCGGTGACAGTCCCCGATTTCCTCGCCGCCAAGGCCAGCGGCCGCCGGCTCACCATGCTGACGGCCTACGACGCCACCATGGCCCGCCTGCTCGACGCCGCCGGCGTCGATAGCCTTCTCGTCGGCGACTCGCTCGGCATGGTGGTGCAGGGCCAGGCCAATTCGCTCGCCGTCACCCTCGACGAGATGATCTATCACACGCGCCTTGTCGTCCGCGGCGCTGCCCGCGCTCTCGTCATCGCCGACATGCCGTTCATGAGCTTCCAGGTCAGCCCGCAGCAGGCGCTCGAGAATGCTGGCCGGCTCGTCAAGGAAGCCGGCGCGCACGCGGTCAAGCTCGAGGGCGGCACGCGCACCGCTGCCGCCATCGCCGCCATCACCGCCGCGGACATTCCTGTCGTCGGCCACATCGGGCTGACGCCGCAGTCCATTCGCCGTCTTGGCGGCTTCCGCGTCCAGCGCGACGAGAAGAAATTGCTCGACGACGCTCTTGCTGTCGAGCAGGCGGGGGCATTCGCCGTCGTCGTCGAGTGTGTGCCGGCGGAACTGGCGCGGAAGCTGACGGCGGCGCTGAAGGTGCCGACGATCGGTATCGGCGCGGGTGCTGGCTGCGATGGCCAGGTACTGGTGTCGCACGACATGCTCGGCCTGTTTCAGGATTTGCAGCCGCGCTTCGTCAAGCAGTACGCCGACCTGGGGGGCGACGTCGTCCGCGCCGTCGAGGAGTATTGCCGTGAGGTGCGCGAGGGAACTTTCCCGGCGAACGAACACGAGTTTCGTTGAACACTCTTCTCCTTCCTCCCTGGTTTACGTTTCGCGCCCGGAAGAGCGCGAAACGTAAACCAGGACGCCCTTCCGTACACCCCGGAGATTCATGAGCGAAACCATCCTCATCAAAGGCGCTCCGCTGGCGAAGGCCGTCAAGGAGCAGATTGCTGCCGCTGTCAGCAAACTCATCGACGCCGGCACGACGCCGCGCCTCGCTGTCGTCCTCGCCTCCGCTGATCCCGGCGCCGCCAGCTACGCGCAGTCGAAACAAAAGGCCGCCGCCAACCTCGGCATCAACGTCGATCTGATCGATCTGGGCGCAGACGTCGCGCAGGACTTTCTCGAAACTACTCTGCGCGACCTTGGTGAGGATGACAGTGTTCACGGCATTCTGCTCGAACTGCCGCTGGCGCGTGGTCTCGACAGCGACCGGGCGCTGGAGTTGATCCCCCCTCTGAAAGACGTCGATGGCCTGACCGCTCGCAACATCGGCCTGGCGGCAGCGAACCGCGAGGCCGGCGCTCTGCTATCGGCGACGGCGCAAGCGTGTGTCGAGTTGGCCGAGACCCAGGGAACACTCTCCGGCAAGCGTGTCGGCCTGGTGGGGCGGGGCCGCACCGTCGGCAGGCCGCTATTGCCGATGCTTATCAACCGCCATGCGACGGTGACGATCTGTCACACGAAGACGCCGGACTTGAAGGCGGCGCTGGCTCCCTGTGATATCGTGATGGTGGCGGCCGGCAAGGCGAACCTGATCCGGGGCGAGCATCTGGCGGAAGGACAGATCGTCATCGACGCCGGCATCAACGTCATCGGCGAGACGCTGACCGGCGACGTCGAGGCGGCGAGCGTGATGGGCAAGGTGAAGGCGCTGACGCCAGTGCCGGGGGGCGTCGGCACGCTGACGACGGCGATCATCTTTCGCAATCTGATCCGGGCGATCCAACTGCAGCGCGGCGAGGGAGGTTCACGATGAGCGACACTCTCTGGACTCAAACGCTGTCGGCCTTCCGAGACGCGACGGCCAGCGCCGAGCCGACGCCGGGCGGCGGTTCGGTGGCGATGGTCAGCGCCTCGCTGGGGCTGGGACTGGTCATCATGGCCCTGGAAATCACGGCGAAAAAACCGGAGCCGGGCAGCGAAACGAAGCTGGCCGAACTGCTGACGGAGGCGCGCGAACTGCTCGCTCAGCTAGCGCAATTCGCCGATGAGGACGTCGCCGTCTTCCAGGCGTACATGGCAGCGCTGAAATTGCCAAAGACGACGGATGAGGAGAAATCGAAGCGCAAACACGCGATGGGTGTGGCCCTGATCCACGCGACGACGTCTCCTCTAAAGGCGGGATGGGCATGTTCGCGCGGACTGGACATCGCGGAGAGGGCGGCGGACGTCTCGAGCGTGCGCGTTATCAGCGATGTGGGTGCAGGGGCGAGTCTTCTGCAAGGAGCGGTGAGTGCCGTGCTGCTGAATGTGGACATCAACTTGCCGGGCATCGGCCAGGCAGACGCAGCGACAGGCTGGGCGATGGAGCGAGCCGGCCTGGAAGACACTGCAAGGGAGCGAGCCGGCCGCGTCATGGCGAAGGTGCGCGGACGCATCGCATCGGGGAAATGAGGCACAGGAGAAGGGCCATGTCGTCGATCACACTTGAAGAAGCGCAGGCGCGTCTGCCGGAGTTGATCGCGGGAATGAAGCCTGGTGAGGAGTTAGTCATCACCTGGGAAGCGCAGCCGATCGCTCGGTTGATCGCGGAGCGGCCACCGGCGCGCAAACCGCGCGTGCCGGGGACAGCGCGGGGAAAGATTCTCTACATGGCCGAGGATTTTAATGCCCCACTGGATGATTTCAAGGAGTACATGGAGTGAGGCTCCTCGTCGATACTCACGCTGTCCTATGATTTGTCGGATAGGATGCGAACCTGAGTACGTCGGCTCTGGCTCTGCTGGTCGATCCGGCGAATGATCGTCTCTTGAGCGCGGCGAGCATCTGGGAAATCGCGGTCAAGGTGAACATCGGCAAGCTGAATCTCGGCGAACCCTATCAGGTCTTCATGGAGCGCACGATCGCCGATCTTGAACTGACGATTCTCCCTATCACTGTGCCGTATTGTGACGCCTTGACGCGCTTGCCTCTGCATCATCGCGATCCGTTCGACCGACTCATCATTGCCCAGGCGATTGTCGAGAACGTGGCAATCGTAAGTGTGGATGTCGCCTTCGATCCGTATCCCATTACTCGGCTCTGGTAAAGAGCCAAGGCATCGAAACGCGGCCAGGGCAATTCATGTCCGGCCCAGAAGCAGATCGAGTACAAAGCATCCCCGAACATGCGGCCCGGCTCCTCGACAGTGCGAGAGAATGGCCGTGTCGGTACAACCAGCATCTTCGAGCGCATCCGCCAGGATCGCGAGCCGGTCGCAATCAAGAGTGCCGGCAGGTAAGGAGCGTTCGTCGTAAGCACCTTCTGCCAGAGACCACACGGTGGGAGTTACCCAGTTCGGGTCAAACGACACGGGGCGAAAGGGGTTGCCGAAGACGTCTCGGATCAGATCAGCCTGGAACAGCGATTCCGCGACCCTCTGGCTTTCTGTCGCCAGAATTCGCTCGAACTCATCTGGGATCAATCTCACCGTCGCGCCTACTCCTCCCTGGCAATAGAGGTCGTACAGCAGCGATGCCGCGTAATACTCAGGGCGATCAGGAAATGCTGCGTCGAAAACCGGAAAGAACTCGTGCAACGCCAACTCGACATCGTTCCACACGGCCAACGAGACCTCGTCGTCACAGTCAACCTTGTCTGCAACAAGAGAACCGTAGAGATCTGCTTCCTCTTCGACACGCTCTACCCCCCGGCAAAGTCGTTCATCCTTCAGCCAGTCCCACGCGCGCCGACTATAGGCGGCAGAGAGCAGCCACAGTTTCCGTTCAGAGCGACCCTCGCCGTCGAGCGGCTCAATCATTCCGCAGGGAGTCCGGCTGCCAAGCCACTGAATCTCAGTCATCCTTTCATCCTTTGCTCGGGTCGAGCCGCAAGCGCAACAGAAGATCGTGCAAGCGAGCGCGTGCTGAAGGCGATTCGGGCAACCGGCTCAACCGCGACGATTCCTCCAGTTCCAGCCGCAACCGCTCGTATTCGCGCTGATGGAACGCCATGTCTGCATCGTCCAGCACCGCTCGCTCCGCTCCTGTCGTCTTGCGGGTAATCAACTCGGGAACCTGCTTCAGCCGAAAGCCCTCGTTCAGTTTGACAAGGTTTGCCTCCACCTCACCCGTCCGCATCAGGTGAATACCGGTCAGCAAGACGCGATAGACGTAAAGCAGCGGCTTGACGCGGCGCGGCGTCTCCTTCTCGAATAGCCCCCACTGAGTCTGGGCGAAGCCGAGATAGTGGTGGACGTGATGCCGCGTGATGCAGCCGTGGGCGATCTCCTTCAGTTCGGCATGGGCCGGCGTCGTGTGGACGATCAGCGGCGAATAGAGTTGTTCGAGGACGTAGCCATTCTTCTTCAGCAGCAAGCCGAAGAACTTTTTCACGTCATGCGTCACCAGGTCGAGTTCGAGTTCATCCTTGCGCGAAACCTCGATCGTCTCCGGTCCCGTGTCGAGTCCGACAACCTCGCGCAACGGCAAAATGTGGGCGCCGCGCAGGTCGTAATCCGAATCGGGGGAAGGAAAGCCGTAAAGGTGCGCGCCGCTGATTGTGGCGAACAGCAGCGGATACGGCTGCTCTCGCACGACGGCTTTCAGACACGAGCTGCTCTCCATCACTCACTCCACCGAGGAGGCCGAACGAACGGTAAGGCAAGCAGTTCGGCGCGCACCCCGAACGCCTTTTTGCAAAGAGGTGTGTGTGGGAGCGTTGGAATGAAACGAATCCAACGCAGCCCGCATCATAGCGCGCCGCGCACTGGCCGCCAAATGCAAAAGACAGGACGCCCCCATTTGACCTGAAAAACCCTCAAAAACCGCACGCCATTCCAACACCTTCAAGGCGAAGGTTGGCCCCCGCGGCCGAACTGGTCGCCCGCATGAATCGGCACACCGCCCTTGAAGATGATCTCGACCACCTTCTCACTGTGGACCTCGCGGCCCTGCTCGTCCTTGAGAGCCGCCACGATCTTCTTCGTCTTCACGTCCACGACTTCGCCCGTCGAGGGATACGCCAACTTGCCATCGCAGCTGAAGGTGATCCACCCCGGTTGATCGCGCAGTTTGATGCTCGTCGTCTGCTTCGGCGGCATCACGCTGTTGTCGAAGACGTGCAGTCTGCTGTTGGCCGCATCGCAGAGCCAGACTTCCTTCTCGTCCGGTGTCAGCCCAACTCCATGAGATGGACAACCGTGGCGTTTAATCGCGCCTTTCTCGAAGTCCTTCACCTCGACGCGATGCAGCATCTTGCCGGTCTTCAGATCGCCGATCTCGAAACCGAGCAGGCCGTTGACGTTCACATACGCATGAGTCTTGCCAACCGTGTAGGGCCGGATCGCGGCGCTGAACGGACCGATCTTCTCGATCACCTCATGCGTCTTCGTGTCGGCCACTTGCAGGATCGGCGATCCCAGGCCGGCAAGGTACATCCGCGAGCCATCGACGCTGCAAACGGTGTTGTGCGCCTTGCTCTTCGTCTCGATTCGGCGAATCACTTCGCCCGTTGCGCCATCGACGACGTTCCAGTGGTCTTTCTCCAACGTCGGCACATACAGCACCTTGCCGTCCGGCGTTATCGACATGCGATCGCAGCCGCCGGGCAGCTCTTTCTCCCAGAGCGTCTTGTCGCCGACCAGATCGACGCAGTAGAGGCGCGTCAAGGTGCTGAAATAAAGCCGTTTCGTGGCAGCACAGGCACAGACGCCCTTGACGTTTTCCGGCTTCTGCTGTGCGCTGGCGGGTGTGGCGATGCGCTTGACGAAGGCGAAATCCCTGTCGCGATCGAAGACGAGAATGCCGGCCCCGCCGTATTCGAGATAGTTGCGGATGCCAGGCGTCACGACGTAGAGCAGGTGTCGTGGTTTCTCGTTGGCATGAGCGACGAGCGGCAGAACAGCGAACAACAGCAGTGCTGCCAAGCGCATGTGCATCTGTAAGTCTCTTGGGTTGATAAGGGGTCGCCTCTCCAAGTTTGCAGCCACTTCCGGCCAGTCAACCGGCATCACCCGCCAGCATCGGCCGCAGATCGCCCGCCAGGAACACCGAGCCGGCCACGCAGACCAACCCCGTCGCCCCGGCCTCCGCGCGAGCGGCGGCCAGCGCCTCGACCGGCGCTCCGATCAGGGTCACAAGTCCGCCACCCGCCGCCTGCCACTGCTGGCGCAGCCCCTCCGGCGACAGTGCGCGGGGGTTGCTCGTGAACCGCGTCAGGAAAGCGTGGGCGAAGGCCGGCGCGAGCACCCGGAACATCCCGGCGACATCCTTGTCGCCGCTGCTGGCGAAGACCAGCACCCGCGGCCCAGGCGTAGGCAACGATTCCGCCAGCGTCTCCACCAGCGCCTCGGCGGAGGCCACGTTGTGAGCGCAGTCCAGCACCACGAGCGGGGTCCCCGGTATCACCTCCAACCGCGCCGGCCAGTGGACCTCGCGCAGCCCCTCGGCCACCGCCGCGTCGGGCAGCGACCAGCCGCGCTGGCGCAGCACCTCGACCGTGGCCACCGCCACCGCCGCGTTCGCCGCCTGGTGCCGGCCCAGCAGCGCCACCTCCAGTTCCGGCCAGGCCCGGTCCGTCGTCACTCGAACCCGCGCCCGGCAGAACTCCTCCGCGGTCACCAGTCCCGGCGTGTAGGAGAAGGTAAAATCCGCGCCAACCGACCGCAAGGTCGAGCCGCACTCCGCGGCCACTCGCTCGACCACAACACGGGCCTCAGGGACATCGACCCCGGATACCGCCGGCCGTCCCGGCTTGATGATGCCGGCCTTGATCTCGGCAATGGCCGCCAGGGTGTTGCCCAGTTGCCGGGTATGTTCCAGGCTGATGCTGGTCAGGACCGCCACCTCGGGCGAACACACATTCGTCGCATCGTAGCGTCCGCCCAGCCCCACCTCGACCACCGCCAGATCGACGCGTCGGCGCAGAAAGTACAGCCAGCCCAGGGCCACGGCCACCTCGAAGTATGTCGGCGGCGTCTCCAGGCGCCGGAAAACGTGGCTCGCCGGGTCGTAGCCGATCGTCTCCGCCATCTCGCTCAGCAGGGCAGTCAATTCGTCCGGCGCGATCGGCTCTCCGTTGACCTGGATGCGCTCCTCGACCCGGCACAGGTTCGGCGAGGTGAACAGCCCGGTGTTGTGGCCCGCCCGCCGGGCAATGGACGCCAGCATTGCCGCGGTGGAACCCTTGCCCTTGCTCCCGGCCACATGGACCGTCGGCACTTGTTCCTGGGGATCCCCAAGAAGGCGCAGCAGGGCGCGGGTATGTTCCAGTTTGAAGTCGCCCGGCAGGGGAGTCGTTCGCTCATAGTCGATGAGTCGGCACCAGAACGCCAGGGCCTGCTCGTGAGTCGCAAAGAGCATGAACGAAATCCTCAGGGGCCAGCCGTTGGCCCAGAACCAACCCCGAATTGTAGCCGAAGTCGCCAGACTTCGGGAAAGGAGGCAACCCGAAGTCGCCAGACTTCGGGAAAGGAGGCAACCCCGAATTGTAGCCGAAGTCGCCAGACTTCGGGAAAGGAGGCAACCCGAAGTCT
>JBBSDR010000009.1:0-17615 GCA_038240465.1 Gemmatales bacterium | reverse complement strand
TGAGCAAGTGGCCGAAAAAGAAACCGGAACATCGACGCAGCCCCCAACCGACGAAGACGTTTCGTGACGCTGTGGAGATCAAACGTTGAACGGTATTGCCGCTAAGCCGCAAGCGGCGAAACAAAGGTCATCTCGGCGCCGGCACGGCAGTAGTGAAGTGTCCATCCAGTGCGGCCGGTCCCTCGTTCTTGAGCAGGATCGAGGCCGGGCTGGCGTACAACGGCAGGCCCGTTTTCGGCTGGTACGACACCTTCAGCACCACATGAGTCACCTCGGGCCGATACGTTGACCAGGGCAGGAAGATACTGTACCCCGGTCCGACCATGTCCTTACGCTGGAACTTCTTCAGCGTCTCCGGATCGAGGGTCCACTGCTCGAGCGGATGCGGCGGATTCACGCTCGCGTCCGACAGTTCGACCTGCAGGCCGCCGTCTCCCTCCAGCGGCATGCCGACCTCCTGCCCGAACAGGTAGACGCGCCCCACCAGGCCGGGCGACGGCGTACCCTGGTGGATCGGATCGGGAGCGAAGGCCACCTCATGCTTCCAGCACACTCCAAGCTGGACGGGGACTTCCTTGGGCTTCGACGACTCACCCAGGAGCGGCCCGCCGATGCTGACACAACCACTCGAGAGACAGCCGGCCAGCACCAGCAGGAGGATACCCTGGCGGACGCTCAGTTTCTGCGGAATGGATGCCATCCCTGGCTCTCCTTTTTCTGAGGCTGGACCGGACTCTGTTTCTCCGCTTCCTGCTCGCCGCCGAGCGTCATCGACGCGGGAGGCAGCATTGGCGTACTCATCACGATCCCACCCGTCCCCGGTGGTTGCCGCGCACCTGCCGTGGGCAACACCGCAGGAGCGGCCGAGGTCATGGGCGGGGCGGGCGACGGGCCAGAAGGCATCGGCACCGTTCGCGGAACCGGCAGCGGCTCCGTCGTTTCGGGAGCGGTCCCCGGGAACAGCGGCTCCGGGCCATGATGGTCGCCCAGGGAATAGTTCGGCAACAGCGGCTCGAAGCCCGTCGTGCCGTGGTACTTGACCACGTCGCCGACGACCCAGTCCATGCGCCGGGCCTCCAGGGCCATGATCCGATCCGCCTCGGCCCGGGTGCGGACGACGTGCGGCGTCAGGATGACCATCAGTTCCTGCTTCGACTTGGTCTGTGTGCGATAGCGGAACAGAGCGCCCAGGTAGGGCAGATCGCCGAGCCACGGGACCTTGTTCTCGGACTTCTGGTCGATGGTCTGGATCAGACCGCCGATGGCCACCGTCTCGCCGTCCATCACGCCCACCGTCGTCTCGACCGTCTGGACGTTGAACAGAGGCGCGAGCTGGCCGTTGCCCAGGTTCACCGGCGTCGGGCTGACCGACGAAATAGACGGCACGACCCGCATCAACACCCGGCCCCCCGGACCGATCTTCGGCGTCACCTGCAACTCGACGCCGGTCGGGCGGTAGCTGACGTTCGTCGTCACGATGCCGGTGCCGGTCACGTTCGAACCGGTGATGTAGGGGACTTCCTGGCCAATCAGCACGCGAGCGAACTGGTTGTCCAGCGTCATCACCTGCGGCCGGCTCAGGATGTCGATGCGTCCCTGCGTCTTGAGGGCCCGGATCAGCAGGTTGAAGCTGTCCGAGGCCGCCGAGAAGACGAAGCCGCCGATGCTGCTGCTGGGCGAGACCCGGCCGGTGCCGAAGTTCGTCAGCGATTGGACGGCGGTCAGGTTCTGGCCAATGATGCTGCTGTTGCCCAGCGGCAAGGGCGAGTAGGACGAGTTGTTGAAGTTGAAGCCGGGTACAGCCACCTGCGACACCGGGCTGAGGCTGGTGACCGTTGCCGGCGTGGGCAGGATGCTGCGCTGGAACAGCACGGGCTGCTGTAGACCGATCTCGATGCCGAACTCCTCGGTGTTTTTCAGATCGACCTCGGCCACCATCACCTGAATGACCACCATCGGCTGCTCGGCGTCGAGTTCGGCGATCAGGTGCATCACCTCGTCGTAACGCTGGGGCGTGGCGCTGATGAGCAGCTTGTTGGTGATCGGTTCGGCAACCACGACGACCTCGCGTTCGAGCGACGTGGTCGGCGTCAACTGGCTGCCGTCCGAGAGGACGCCGAGGATTCCCTGGATGTATGTGGTCAGGGCGTTGGCCACGTCCACCGCCGTCGCGTTCTGCAGGTGATAGACCTCGTTGCGGCGATGCTGCGACTCGGGCGAATCCTCGAGCCGGGCGATGATGGCGTTGATGCGAAGCAGGTCGCTGGGAGCGCCCGCCGCGATGATGCTGTTGGACCGCTGATCGACCGAGATACGCAGGTCGATCAGCAGCGGATCGCTGCCCACGGTTTGCAACTGACCGCCGGCGCCGCCGCCTGCACCCAGGCCGCCGCCTGCACCCAGAGCGCCGCCTGCACCCAGTCCGCCGCCGGCACCCAGAGCGCCGCCGCCCGCGGCACCGGTCCGCTGCTGGCCGCCGATGCCTGTGGAAGTCCCCAGGAAGAGCTGTTGCAGCATGGAGGCCATGGTCGCCGCGTCGGTTTTCTTCAGCGGAAAGACGTTGATCTCCGCTCGCGCCGCCGGCGGCAGATCGAGCGAATCAACCAGCGTCAGGATCAGCTTCATCGTCTTCTCGGGGGCCGAGATGATCAGGGCGTTGGTCCGCGGTTCGGACGTGATGTACACGTCCTCCAGCAGACCGGACTCGAGTGGACCAACCCCCGGCCTCTGACTGAAGACACGGATGGCGGTCGTTCTGGTTGTGATACCACTCGTGCCACCTGCCGCGCCCAGGACACCGCGCCCGGCCGCGCCGCCGAGGGCGCCGCCGCCCGCGCCGAGCGCTCCGCCACCCGCGCCAATCGCTCCGCCGCCCGCGCCGAGCGCACCGCCGCCAAGGAGGCCGGCAGCCCCTGCACCGCCGCCCACTCCCGCCGGCGGCGTGGTCTGAGGCGAGATACCCTCGGTGATGGCCCGTTGCAGCAGGGCTGCCAGGTCACCGGCCACCGCCTGCCGCAGATGGACGATCCGCAGATCATTGATCGCCTTGCTCTCGCTGTTTTCGATACGCCAGATAAGCTGGATGATCTCGGCCATGTCCGCCGGCGCCGCCTGGACGAAGACCGTATTGGACGAGTCGTCGTAGGTGATGCGGAGCTGGTTTTGCTGGCCGGATTCCGATGGGCTGTAGCGCGTTGAGTAGAAACTCTGGATCACCGAGGCGACCTGCCGCGCCGAAGCCTTCTTCAGCGGGAACGGCATGAGCCGGGCGTTGGGTTCGGTGTCCCGGTCGAGCTGGTCGATGAGCTTCTTGATCTCGGGCAGCCGGTTCTTCGAGACGGCGATCAGGATGCCGTTGAAGCGCGGCAGCGGGAACAGGGCCACCGTGGCCGGCTGGGACTGGTTGATGGAGAACGGCTGTCCGAGGGGGCCCAGCCCCGCGGTCGACAGGGGCCGCAGCAGCGTCGGCGCGTTGCCGTTGGCGTTGACCTGGACGCGCTGATACACCTGGTTGAGCGTGTTGTAGATGCTCGTCGCATCGGCGTGCTTGATGATGACCAGTTCGATCGCTACTTCGGAACCCTCGCTCGACTTACCGATCAACTCGATCAGCTTCAGCACCAGTTCGGCGTCGGCCGGGTTGGCCGCCCGAATGACGAGGATGCCGAGTTCTTCCAGCGACTCGATGGTCACGTCGCCGCGCGGCGCCTGCACGGTCTCGACCGGGCGAGCGTCCGGCTGCTTGTCAGGTTGCTTGTCGGCTTGCTGTTCTTCCTGGATGCCCGGCCGGGCGCCGGCGAGCGGGGCATCGCTCGCCGGTTTCAGGAACTCTACCCGAGGTGTATGATCGAGTTGCGGATCGTAGAGGAGAGCCTGCTGAGGGACCTCCATGTCCCGTTGTTCAAAAAAATCCGGCCCTCGCGTCGAATCGGCAGTACCCTGGCGTCGTCCTCCGCCCCCGGCTCCGCCTCCCATCCCGCCACCACCTCCGCGGCGTCCGCCGCCGCCCCCGCCGCCGGGAGCAAAGCCGCCACCGCCGGGGAAGCCGCCTCCCCCACCGGGAGCGAAGCCACCGCCGCCACCGGGGAAGCCGCCAAAGCCACCGCCGCCCTGGAAGCCGCCGCCCTGGAAGCCGCCGCCGCCCTGGAAACCGCCGCCACCGCCGCGCTGCTGCTGGCCCTGCTGGCCGCCGAAGCCGCCGAGTTGGGTTGCCCGGACGGGAGTCGTTTTGCCCTGAACGGCGTTGATGGCCTGCTGGACCAGGTAGGGATCGAGGCCCTTGGTCTGGACGATCTTGATGACGCGGGTGTTGTCCTTGGCCTGGACCTCCATGATGTCGATCAGCTTCTGAATGTCGTCCTTGAGGACCTCGGAGCAAGCCAGCACCAGGCTGTTATTGCGATCGTCAACGCCGAGCGAGAGCGTGACCTTCGCGGCCGCGGCTCCGCCCTGGCCCTGGCCGCCCCGGCCGAAACCGGGGAACGCGAAGCCCTGCATGCCGCCGGTCTGGGTTTGCTGCGCACCCTGACCCATCTGCTGGCGATAGACATTCTGCAGCACGCTGGCGACATCCGAGGCCGTTGCGAACTTGAGCGGTCCGATGACCCACGTCTTCATCAGGGCCAGCGAATCGGCCTTGTCGGTGTCGATGTTCTCCGAGAGGAGCTTCTTGATCGTCAGGAAGTCGAGCGGGTTGGCTCGAACCAGAAGCGAGTTTGTCCCCGGATCGGCCACGACGCGAACGCGCTCCGTTGCCGCCGGCGCACCGCCTCGACCGCCGCCGCCCATGCCGGGCAGACCGATCAGTCCACCCACCAGGCCGGGCAAGCCAGGAAGTCCGGGTTGCTGGGCTTGCTGCTTGGGACCGTTGAACGCCTCGTCGATAATACGCGCCGCATCGACGGCGTTCGCATAGCGAAGCTGGATGACCTCGAAGTCGCCCTCGCCGGGAGAGGTCGTGATCAGGCGGATCAATTCGCTGACCAGGGCCAGCGCCTTGGGGTCCTTGCTCGTGACGACAAGCCGGTTTCCGAAAGCCGAGATGGTGACCGGCATGTCAGCGCTGCCGGGCAGTTCCTTCGAGTCCTTCTTCTCTTCCGGCTTCGGAGCGGGCTTCTCGTCCTTGTAGGAGACGAAGCGAGCATCGCTGGAGTAATCGAGAGCGGTCTTGCGGAACGACTTCGTTTCCTCGTCCCGTTCCTTGGGCCTCGGGGCCGGCTCGTCGGATTTCTTGCTGGGCGAGATCACGTTGATGGGGTTCTTGCGCATCTGCTTGAACATGCGTTCGATCGCTTCGGCCAGGGTCGCGGCACTGCCCTGTCCGAGAGTGATGATTCGCGTCTGGCCGCCATCGCCGTCGCCACTGGTGCTGAGGACGCTGATGAGTTTCTCGACTTGTTCGATCTGTTCGGGAGTGCCGCGGACCAGGATCGAGTTCGATGTTTCCTGCGACTCGATGAAGGGTGCGCCACTTTTGGCATCGCCAAAGGCGCTCTTGAGCGTCTCGCCCACCTTGGCCGCTTCCAGCCCGGCCGCCGGGATCAGCTTCGTCTGCATGCCCTTGTCCAGCGCCTTGATCTGCTGGAGAATTTCCATCTGATCGTTGGGGAAGGCGTAGACCAGGATGGTGCTGTTGCCCGCCGCGCTGATGCGGACCGACGCGGCGGTCTTGAAGGTCTCCTGAAGCACCTTGACGTAGCCGTCAGCCTTGCCGGAGGACACCTCGATTTGCTTGAGCAGGGCCGGGCCAGGGGGGACGCGGTCTGAGGACTTGCCGACGTCGATGCGCTTGATGATGTCCCGGGCCTTGGCGATGATCTCGGGCCGCCCGGTGACGAGGACCATGTTCTTCTCTTCATCGCAGGTGATGTAGTGAACGCGGTTCTTGCCTACTGCGGGAGCGGGTGCCGGCGTGCGGTCGGTGCCGCGATCGGTGGGGAAGCCACGGGTGCGGTCGTCGCGGGGCTGTTCGCGCGCCGGCAGTGCTTTTGTCGAATCGCCGAGGAGGTCCTTCAGGATGCGTTCGGCGTCGCGAGCCTTGATGAACTCGCAGACGTGCGAGTAGCTTTCGGCGTTGCCTGAGCCTTCCTTTTTGATTTTCTCGAGTGCGGCGACGATGGTGTTGAGGTTGGCCACGGTATCCTGGAGGATGAGAACGTTGGCGGCCTCGATGACGTTCACATCGCCAAACTTGCCCATCATCCGCTTGACCTGGGGCTGGAAGTCATCGGCGTTGATGCCCTCCAGCGGCAGTTCGACGCGAACAATTTCGGTCCTGCCGTGTTCGGCCAACTCCGGAACCGTAATCGTCTTGGCAAGTTCGACCTTGGTGTCGGCGGGTACGAGCGTGAAAGATCGCTCGCGCTGGATCAGAACGTAGTTCTGTTCAATCAGCGCCTCGTTGATCAGGTCGATCGTATCGGGAAGGGTATACTCGGCCCCTTCCGGGACATGAATGTTAATCGAGCCGGGAGGCTTGTAGATGGAGATGACCGGTTTGCCGGTCTCCTTGGCGATCCACTGAAAGACTTCCGGCCAGGGGGAATTGCGCGCATTGAACTTGATCTTGCGCATTTCCGGCGGTTTCGCAGGGAGGCCCCCTTCGTCCGCCTTGCTCATCATGGGCGTCTTGCCCGGTGTTTGCGCCCAGCATGCCAGCGTCCCCACTCCCAAGAGGAGAAGGACGGCGGCAAGGCGGCGTGGCACGGCTGCGTACATTCGCATGATTGGCCCCTGCCCCTCACGGAAAGAGAGACACGCCGCGGAATCTCCTGACACCGGTCAGGACCGCAAGCGCAATACCCGGCGACGATACCCCTGTAATCCTGAATTTCGGCATTACCGGCACATCTTCATGAAGAATCTTGCCGACCGATCCAGATTCTTTTCAGATTACCACGTCCGGAGAAGCAAGGGAAGCATCTTGAATTGATGATTGATGATTGATGATTGTCGATTGATCGCGAAGTCACCCGGGTCGGACTGGTCAATCGTCAATCATCAATCATCAATCATCAATTCACGGAGCTTCCAGCTTCAATTCCTTCATCTCGGCCTCGGCAAGCGGTTTCTCCATCGCCGCGTGAAGGTTCCCGCCCGCCTTGATGGTGTAATAGTGCTTGTTCGCCAGGAAGATGACTCGCTCCTTGTCCAGATTCACCACCTTCAAATCGACCAGCACCGTTCCGAAGCGATCCTTGACCTTCCAGGTTTCCGGGGCGTCTAATTCCTCCGGAAGGAACTCGGTCGCGAGGACCATCTTCTCGTCCTTGTTTTCGGGATTGACGAAAGTACCCTCATAGGCGCCTTGACGGTCCTTGCGAGCCGTGCTGAACTCGATCTTCTTCAGTTCGACCTTGCTCAGGATCGCATCGCTCTTGCCGCCCAGGCCGAGTTCCTTGATCTTGGCCTCGTCGAGCGGTTTGGCGGCCAGCGCCTCATGGAGAGAACTGTCGAGTTTGAGAACGCGCAGTTGGCCCTTCGCCTGGAAGATGATTTGCAACGGATCGATGCGTACGATTTGCATGTCGAGATGCGTTACCTTGAACCGGTCCTTGACCGACCACCGGCTGACGGGTTTCTCAAGCCGCGCCAGTTCGTTTTCGGCGGCCTGCCCCTGGCGCACCTGCTCTTCCAGTTCCTGGGTCAGTTTGCTGCTCAGTTTCCCTTTTCGCAGGGTGTCTTCCGCCTTTTGCATCCCGGCCACCTGCTTATCGAGTCTCGTTTGCAGTTGCATGAAGCGGGAGTTCGCGGGCAGCGGCCCGTCCGCCAGCAGGGCCGAGTCGCCCTTGTTGCCCTGGTTGTTGATGCGCGCGGTCCAGATGCCGTAGTAATCGCTGTAGATGATCTGGGTCAGCAGGACGGCCGGAAGGACCTGATCCGGAGTTTCGCCCGTCTCGATCACCGTATCCTCTCCGATGTCGGGCGAGCGTGCCGGGGCCGGCGGGGCGAAGATGTTCTTTTTGGCGATGGTTTGGTAATTGCGGCCCGTCGTCGCCAGCATCACTGGCGACTTGTCGGTGCCTTTTTCGCTGAACTTCGGCTTCAGGTCCGTTTCCGGATCGCGTTTCTCCGCGTCGTTCACCAGCAGAACCTCGACTGTCATCTTCGTGTACAGGACGGTCTTGTCGCGAGAACTCTTGCCACTGATCGGCGCGGAGTCGAACTTGCTCACCTGATGGAGTAGAGGTTCGCGATAGAGTTTCTCAAAAACGTTGACGAGTCCGGACAACTCGGATTCCCCTTCAAAAGCGAAGGGAAAGACTGTGTAGATCGGTTTCTTGCCCACCGTGGTCGGGCTGTTGCGCGATTCTGGATCGACCGACTTCATGGCGAAAACCGTGAAGCGGGCCTCTCCCAAAAGCTCCTCAAGGAACTTCTGATATTCGCCGCGCAACTTGCTATAGTGCGTCTAGACCGCTTCCGGCGAGATGCTGGTCGGCTGGGGCAGACTCAGCTTTTTCCACTGCGCCAGCCGTGGACTCAGGGCCAGGATGCCATTGGTCAGTTTCTGTTCGGCCTCGATTTCGGCCGTGCGCTGGTCGAGTTGGCGTTTCCGGTCCTCAAGTTGCGCCCCGACACTGCTGGCGGGATCGAAGTAGAAAATCTTGGCCAGCAGCAGGCTGCCGAAGCCCAGCAGGATCACGAGGAGCGTCAGCGCCAGTTTGCGTTCGCGTGTGGACATGGGAACTCGCGGGTTTCTCGGAAGCCGTGGATCTCAGGGTGCCGGGGTACGTTTCGCGAATCTCAACCAACGTCATGGTTTCAGTTCGATCGTTTTCGCGTACTGATTCGGTTGACGCTTGCGGATGTAGATGATCTTGTCGTAAGTGCGGTCCCTGTTCTGGAGATGCGCCTCGGGACGGTAGAAGGCCCCTTGCGTGTCATTGTTGCCGCTGGCCAGCAGGGCCGTCGTCAGTTTATCGAGCGGCTTGGAACTCTTGGCATGGAACTTCAGGTCGAAGCGCGCCACCGGCCGCGAGTTGAGGCTCTGAGGTCCCGTCGGGGCCGGCACGCGCGGGCCGCCCACTCCTGAGGTGGGTTTCCGGTCTGGTTTCTCCACGTTCCCCCTGAGCAAGAGGACCCTGAAGTCCTCCGTGATGGGCGGCATGCGGGCGGACAGCTCGTACAGCTCGTCCGGCCAGGGGACACCCTCCCATTCGTGCAGCGCCAGCAGCACCTTGTTCTTGTCGCGTTCCGATTGAAGCTGGGCAGAAAGGCGATGCATCTCGTTGTCCTGGTCGGCCAGTTCCACTCGCTTCTGACGCACATCCAGGTTGCCCCACACCAGACCGCCGGCGAACAGGGCAAACACCAGCGCGGCGGCAAGAACATACAGGCGCTGGTTCGGGTCCTTGGGCGCCCGCGGCTGCTTGGCCTGGACGAAGTTGACCGGCAGGGCGCCGCTCCGGGCCATCAGGTGCAGCAGGCCAATGGCTCCGGCGAAGGTCCCCCGGCCGCTCGAAGGCAGTTCCTTGCCCTCGGCGCCCGCGAAGGGATCGAAGGGGTGGACCGGCACGGTGAGCGATTCGACGAGTTTCTCCCGCAGGGCCGACTGATCGCCGCTGAGGGCGAGATAGACGGCCTTCACGGGGGACTGGGCTTGCTGTCCCGCATACACGGCCAGGTTGCGGCGAATCTCACCGGCGAGTCCGGGGCCAACTGTCAGGGTTCGCGTCTGCAGGAGCATGTCGCCCTTGAGGATGGCGAACTCGGCCCATTTTTCGCCGACGGTGACCATCGCGACCGCAGCGTCTGCCGGCTCGGGATTGGGGACGAGTGCGCTGGTCCCCAGCAGCGCCCGCAGACAGGCAGCCATGCCGTGAGGCCGGGGCGCCAGCGCGGCAAGAGTGAGTCCTGCCGCCTGGCACAGCCCGCGATAAGCGTTGATCAACTCGCGCCGGGCGACGAACACCTGAGCGCGGCGGTCGCCGTCGGCGCCAACGGGAAGCGCTGTATAGTCGATGACGACGTCATCGGGCGCCTCGCTCAGTTCCTTGATGGCCTGGAAGCGAACGACGCCGGGTTCCTCATGGGCGGGAACGACCGGATAGCGGATTTCCTTGAGGATCAGGCGATCGCGTCCCAGGCAGGCGAGGACGGGCGCGTTGCCGATGCCATGTTCCTTGAGGCGTTCGCGCAGCAGTTTGCCGAGCGCTTCGGTCTGTCCGGGATTGGGCGTGCCGGCATCCTCGATCAGAAGTGCGCGGGTGAAGCGCACCTTCTCGCCGCTGATGGTCGCGGCGACAAGGTGCAGTTGATTCTGGTCCCAGTCGAGGGCGAGAAAACGTTGTGCCACGGTTGCATTACCTCGCTGTGCCGCTGCAAGCAGCAGAACTCACGGTGCTGTCCCACCCATGGGTACGTTGAACCCGCGACCCAGTTCGCTCAGGTCGCGCCAGTAGACGAATCGCGGCCGGCCGCGATTGGTGTCGATGACCGCCTCCAGACGCACACTCGGGCCGTTCCCTGCGAAATGGCCCAGCACCTGCACCCGGTACACCTGCGTTCGCGCGGTCACGAATCGATCCAGTGTCTTCAGCACGTCCGGCTTCAGGCCCGCCTCGGTCAAGAGCCAGGCCGGCGTCTGGAAAATCGGGTCCGGGGCGTTCGTCGAGGACGGACTCGGCCGCGCCGACACGATCGTCGAAACATCGGACACCGCCAGCCCCGGCAGCGCTGTCAGCACCGCCTGGGGGGCCGTGTTGACGTTCACCCGCGCCGGGATGTCCTGATCGGCGCTGGTCGTCAGCAAGTCCAGCATCTTCGGCAGCAGTTCGCGGGCCTTGCTCGTATCGTTGAGCGGACACTGAACCAGCGACGACGGCTGGCGCGGATCGGGATTGGGAATCAGCACCTTGGTCCCGACCAGTTCAAACAGCGACGACAGGCTGCGGGCGCTCTGGTTGTAGAGGGACAGTCCCAGGTCCGATCGCTGGATCGACGACGCCGGGACGTTGCGCGTGCGGATGGCGGGGGGAAGCGATGTGGGAGACGGCCCGCTGCGGCGATACAGCAGCAGGTAGTTCGCCATTTCTTCGCCAATCGCATCGACCAATTTGCTGTAAAGGCTCAGCGTACTTTTCGAGTTGATGTACAGCCGGGGTTTGCCGGTGCTATCGACGTTCTGCTCGCGGCTGTAGACCGTCAGATAGGCCTGCCAGCCGAGATTGGGCTGGCCTCCATTCGCCAGTTCCTCGGGATCGAGGATGCCGTTGCGATTGAGGTCGCTGCCATAAAGCAAATCCGCCGTCACGCCCTTGACGTAGAGCATCTCTTCGAGGGTGTCGAACGGCCCATTCTTGGTGCGATAACCCAGCGCTCCATAGGTCTCGTCCTCGGCGCCGCCGGGGCGAACCGTCGAGTCAGCGTCGATCCAGTCGAGGATGGAGTTGGCCGTGTCGTCGGGGATGCCGAGGGCGGTCAGGATCTGGATGCCGACTGCGCCGGAACTGTCGAACTTGAGCAGGGCATTGAGGTTGATCTTGCCCGATTCGTCGCACGCGCCGTAGCGCATCTGGGTGGAGCCGCTGCTCACGTCGTCCGGGTTCTGCGGCGCGATGACGCTGAAGAACACCTGGCGCGGCCCGCTTTCGCTGGAGACAGGCACCGACTGGAAAACCGTCGGATTATCGTGGGGATTGCCGTTGAGGATGGTGCTGAAGGCGTTGGGGTCGCTGAGCAACATGGCGGCGTAGTTGGCCCCCGACTCGGCGGCGGCGCGCGCCTGGGCGGCCTTGCCGAAACTGGCGGAGGCCTTGTACTCGGCCAGCATCAAGTCGCTGTACTGGTAGGCCGCCAGGGTCAGCAGCACGACGACGACCAGGACCGTGACGAGGACGATGCCGCGGCGAGGCTCGGCTCCAGAATGAGATGCGCGATAGAGCATGGTGCCTCAGGGATCCTGGGTCTGGGACTGATCGGTGGTGGCCGTCGTCGCGCCGTTGGCCGTCGGAATCGCGATGACGTGTTCAAACTTCCTGTTTTCTTTCCCGCCCGGCCGCGCCAACTCGAAGCTCATGCGGATCGCCAGTGGCGGACCGATGGGTGTCTGGTTATCCTGGCTCAGCTGCGTGCCGTCCGGGTTCCAGGTGGGACCCCAGGTGCTGCCGTCGTAGTAGCTGAACGTCAGGGCCATCACTTCCGGCGCGATGACGTACTTCGCCTCATCGGCGCCGCCGACCACATCCGGGACACCATCCGTGGACGTCGTCAGCGGCATTTCGTAGCGAGCGAGACCCAGGGGCTGGCCCGACCCCGCTCCTGCCAGCCAGTAGAAGATCACCTTCTGATCGCTCTCGACCGAGGTGCTGGCTGCAAGGTTGCCGTTGCTGTTCGGATTCGCGCCCGTGGCGATGGAACGCGGCACCCGCGTGACGAAGACTTGCACCGACGTCTCGGAGCCGATAAACACCCGCAGTTTATCCGGAGTTGTCGAGGTCCCGGTTGTCATCCCGGACGTACTCTGGCTCGAACTCGACGAACTGCTTGCACTCGATGAACTGCTCGCTCCACTCGATCCACTCGATCCACTCGATCCGGATGAACTCGACGAAGAACTGCTTGTGCGATAGCGGCTCGGATCGGGCATCCCGGCACACGGAGCCACATCGCTGCTGATGCGTGCCGTGAGCGAGCGGGCGATGGTCGCCTGGTCGATCAGGTTGCGTCCTTCCTCGGAGAATTTCATCTGCGATTCGATGGCAAAGTAAATCCCGGAAAGGACGAGCAAGCCGATCGCGGAGGCGAGCAGCACCTCCAGCAGCGTAAAGCCGCGGCGCACGAATCGAGAGGGGATTTGCATCAGCATTCCTCGGTTCAGGTGAGGGAAGGCTCCGTCCCCCGCTCATCGTATGTCATTTTCCCGAAGGACTTCCCGTGCTGCCGCCGGAGGGAGCGCTGCTGCCGCCGGAGGGAGCGCTGCTGCCGCCGGACGGCTTGCTGCCGCTCCCGGAGGGTACGCCGCTGCCACCGGCAGGTTTGCCGCCGCTCGGATTTCCACCGCCCGAAGGCAGCGGAATCGTCACTTTACCCGAGCCACCCGAAGGCGATCCTGAAGCCCCTGAGGAACCCGAAGCTCCTGAAGAACCCGAGGAACTATCGGAACCGCTCGCTGCGGACGAACTGGAGGTGACCGTCGCCTGATCGAGCGCGCTGCCGCGCACCGACGGATCCAGAACGATCTGCTCCAGCAGGGCCACGTTCTCCGAATTGGGATCGCTGCCGGCTCGCATGACGCGAACGCTCACACGCCACAATCCCTGCACCTCGAACTGGCTGGCCTCGACGGACCATTCCCAGCCGGGCAGGTCCGGCCCGCAGTCGCCGCCCTGGCCCGACATCGGCAGTGAACCGGCACGCAGTTCGTTCAGTTTCGACAGACACACCTGCATCCCCAGGCTCTGATCGAGTACGGTCTGCGCCTGGCGATTGGCGCTGTCGAGCAAGGAGTAGAGGCCGGCAAACGACACCGACAGAATGGCGACTGCCACGAGTGCTTCCAGCAGCGAGACACCGCGACGCGAAGCAATGGAGCGCAAACGCATCACTGGCCTCCTTCCGTCTGATAGCGAAGGACGGATACCTCTCCGGTCAAACTGCGCAGAACAACCCAGAGCGGGCTGCCGTTGCGCGAACAGACCAGGACCTTGTAATCGTCTCGGGCCGTCCCATCGGGCAGGAAGACGGCAACGGTCTTGTATTCACCGGCCGAGACGCCGTCCGGCTCGCTGAAGGTAGATGCCTCGCTGTCGGGCTGCTGCGGCGAACCAGTGTCGCTGAAGATAATGCCGCTGGGCAGATGGTCGGCCACGACAATCGACTGGCTGCCGTCTCCCGAGGAAGTCGAACCGGTCCCATTCCAGTTGGCGGCCAGGTCCGGCGCCAGGCGGAAGTTGCCCTTGCCGGGGAGAATGGCGACCCGATAAGGCACGCCCTCTTCAACCGCCTGGGCGCGGGCGGTAATCAGGGTCGCCTTGATGCCGTCCGCCCCGGCGATCAGGCGCGACTGGCCGTACATCCCTTCCAGCGACGGATAGGTAAGCGCCGCGAGAACGACGAAGACGGCCAGGGTCAGAACGATCTCGAGCAGCGTGAACGCCGCTCTGGAGGAGCGCCGCATGAGAGTTACCAGTTGCTGACAGGTTTGTTCGCCCCGGGTTCACCGTTGGACTGAATTTTGGGCCTGCCGGTCGCGGTCCGCTCCTGCGTCAGGATGAAGGGATGGCCCCAGGGATCGAGAATGTCCTCGTTCTCCAGATAGGCCTGGTTGCCATCGACCGTGCTGGTCAACTCCGACAGATCGCTGGGGGGATTGCCGCCGTAACGCAGCTTGTAGGCGGTGATGGCGGATTCGATCTTCTTCATCTTCATCTTGGCGACGTCGTACTTCGAGTCCGACAGATACTTGAACGAGATGGTGGCCACGCTGGCGAGAACGACGATGATGGCCACGACGACCAGCACTTCCATCAGAGTGAAAGCGCGGCGCGTCGAACGCCGCAAGGCTGTTCGCGGAAGTTTCACGGGAGACTCCTTCAGGAGAAAGTATGTTGTGCGGATTTATTGTAGTCCGCCTTCGATGAAAAAATCATGAGTGCGACTCAGCTTGCCAGGCTGCTCAACCGGAAAATGGGCAGCAGCAGCGCGAGGACGACCACCAGCACCATGCTGGCCATCACCAGCAGCATCAGCGGTTCCAGCAGCCGCACAAACAGATCGAGTTGCCGCGACGTCCGCCGTTCCAGCCCGCCGGCGATGTTCAGCAGCACTTTTTCAAGGTTGTTGCTCTCCTCGCCGACAGCGATGATCTCGACCACGTCGGGAGGGAACAATTTGCTCGCTCCAAGCGGCCGCGACAGCGAATCCCCGGCTTTCAAGTTCTCCGCCGACGTCTCGATAGCCCGAGAGAGAACGCGATTGCCGGCCGAGTCCTTGGCGATGCGCAGCGATTGCAAAATCGGAATGCCATGAGTCAGCAGGGTGCCAAGGATGCGACAAAAGCGCGCGACGGCCAGGTGCAGATAGATCTTGCCCGCGCCGGGAATGCGCAGCCGCCAGCCGTCGAGGAGGAATCGCCCCGACTCGGACTTCGCCCAGGAACGGAACCCGATGATGATGGCGACGAGGATAAAAAAGATCCAGTACCAGTTGCCCTGCAGGAAGCGGCTGGCGCCGAGGAGCGTCGAGGTAATCCAGGGAAGTTCGCCCTTTTCCTCGAGTTTCTTGAACATCGTCTCGAACTTGGGCACGACGAAGATGAACAGGAGCGTCAGGACGGCGAAGCCGGCGACCGCGAGGATGAGCGGATAAGCGAGGGCGCCGACGACCTTCGATTTGAGTTCCTCCTGATGTTCGGTGAACTCGGCGATGCGGTGCAAGACTTCTTCGAGGAAGCCGCCTTCCTGTCCGGCGCGGACCATGCTGACGGCCAGCTCGTTGAAGGCGGTGGGATGGTGGCTCATGGCCTCGGAGAGACCGGAACCGTCGGCGACCCTGGCCCGGATGTCGCGGATAATCAGCGACAGGGCCGGCTGAAAGCTCTGCCGCTGGAGGATGTCGAGGCTGCGGAGCAACGGCACGCCCGAGGACAGCAGATCGGCGAGTTGCCCATAGAACGCCGCCATGTAGCGCGTCTTGATAGTGCGGCCAAAGGAGAAGGCCTGTCGAGACGCCTTCACCGCCGCGATCGAAACGGGAAATAGGCCGCGCGAATCGAGCTGGGCCATCGCCTCGCGTTCGCTGTTGGCCGTCAGGTTGCCCTGGCTCCGCTGCCCCGATCGGGCCATCGCCACATAGCTGAATTCCGGCATCTTTCCACACCCTCATCTGGTTAGCCGCGACGCGAGTCTTCGAGTGTGGCGCGTGGCGCGTGGCGCGTTGGATGGTTAGCCGCGACGCGAGTCTTCGAGCGGAGCGTGTGGCGCGATGACGCCGGACGCGCTCCGCTTCACGCCTGACCGGGAGCGCGTCATGCGATAACGGGGTACGCGCTCCGCTCCGAGGACTCCGCGTCGCGGCTAACCATCCAACGCGCCACGCGCGCCACGCGCTCCGCTCCGAGGACTCGCGTCGCGGCTAACCGGTCTCGAACCTGCTCACATGATGATGTCGCCCGCTGTCACGCGCGCCACTTCATCCATTGTCGTCGTCCCACTGAGGACTTTCCGCCAGCCGTCGCGCCGCAGCGTGGTCATGCCCTGGCGCAGGGCTTCCTGGCGAATGTGCGACGCATTCGAGCGATTGACGATCAACTCGCGAATGCTGTCCGTCGTCACCAGCAACTCGTGAATGCCGGTCCGGCCGCGAAAGCCCGTCTGGCGACAGATCCGGCAGCCCGTGCCGCGATAGGCCGGCAGCATCTCGCCATTGTCACCGCGCGGGAAATCGTTCGGCACGTCGCCATGTTCGGGCAGGTACTGCTTCTTGCAGCCGGCGCAGATCGTCCGCACCAGACGCTGGGCCAGCACGCCCTCGACCGTCGAGGCGACGAGGAACGGCTCGATGCCCATATCGATCAGTCGCGTGAAAGCGCTGGGGGCGTCGTTGGTGTGCAGGGTGCTGAACACCAGATGGCCGGTCAGCGACGCCTGCACGCCGATCTGGGCCGTCTCGAGATCGCGCATTTCACCGATCAGGATCACGTCGGGGTCATGACGCAGGATCGACCGCAAACTGTGGCCGAACGTCAGGCCGATCTTGCTGTGGACCTGAATCTGGCTGATGCCGCCCTGCTGATACTCGACCGGGTCCTCGACGGTGATGATCTTGATTGTGTCGTCCTTGATCTCGTTGAGCGCGCTGTAGAGCGTGGTCGATTTGCCGGAGCCGGTCGGCCCCGTGGCCAGGACGATGCCGTGCGGGCGATCGATCAGCTGCTTGAAGGTCGTGTAGATTTCCTGCACCATGCCGACACTGGTGAGATTGAAAATCAGTCCGCCCTTGTCGAGCAGACGCATGACGATGCCCTCGCCGTGGATCATCGGAATGATCGAGACGCGGACGTCGATCTCGCGGCCCTGGACGCGCATCTTGATACGGCCGTCCTGGGGCAGGCGCTTCTCGGCGATGTTCAGATGGGCCATGATCTTCAAGCGCGTGATGATGGCCGACTGGAAACGCTGCATCTCCGGCGGCGTCTTCTGCGTCGAGAGCAAACCATCGACGCGATAGCGGATGCGAAGGGTGTGTTCCTCCGGCTCGATGTGAATATCGCTGGCTCGCTCGTTGGCCGCTTCGAGGAGGATCTCGTTGACCAGCCGGACGACGCTGGCCTCCGAAGCCATCTTGGCCGCCTCGCTGTCATCGACCTCCAGCCCTTCGAGCAGTTCGATCGCGTCTTCCTCGCGTTCCTGGACGAGGGAGGAGACGGTTTCGCCGCCGACGCCGAAGTGGGTGCGAATGAGGCGGGTGATCTCTTTCGGGCTGGCCAGGACGGGATGGACTTTCAGCCCGGTGAGCATCTGCAATTCGTCGAGCGAGTTGATGTCGAACGGATCGCCGGTGGCCACGACGAGAGTGCCGTTCTCGCGCGACAGCGGCATCAGGTTGCGGCGGTGAACGAGCTTGAGCGGCATCGCGGTGAGCGTATCGCCGTCCACCTTGACGCCGGCGAGATC
>JBBSDR010000008.1:0-17797 GCA_038240465.1 Gemmatales bacterium | reverse complement strand
GACGACAACGCAGAACCTCCGATCTGCTATCAACGTTCTTCTGGATCGCATCCCGAAAAAGTGAAATCCTCATCAGTAAATCCTCAACAGCAAATCCGAAATCCGAAATCCGAAATCCGAAAGAAAGACTTCTTCTCTTTTTTCGGATTTCGGATTTCGGATTTCGGATTTCGGATTTGCTGATGAGGTTATGGTTTTGACATGCCGACAAAGCTGCCGTCATGCTCGCGCGACAGCGCCCAGAGGAAAGCGCCGACGTCCGGTGATTCGTAGAAGAAACCCACCGAGTTGATGCGCACTCGCTCCTTGCCCGCCAGTGGACGATTCCAGTCTTTCTTCAGCTTCTCCCGCAGATGTTTGCTCAGGATCACCGAGCGGACGTTCGGGTCCTTGATCGTTCGATCCTGCTCCGGCGTCAGGCCGTCGCCATCAGACGGAAGACCATCCGAGAGCAGGTAAATCGTATCGAGACCGGCCTTGCGCATGCGGAACGACGCCTCGAAGCCCTTGTGCAGGTTGGTGCCGCCCGACGGCTTGATCTTCGTCAGCGCATCGTGTACCTGTTGCGGACTCGTCTTCGCGTCGTAGTCAATCCACTCACCTTCCTTGCCCAGCGGAATGGTGACGTCCTCGGCGAAGGTCACGACCTGGAACTTCTCCAGCTTCGGCATGCTCTTCATGATCTGCACCAGCGTGTCGCGGACGCCGGTCCACTTGTGCAGCGCCGGCGTGTTCTCGTCAACAAGCTCCATGCTGCCCGACGTATCGACGAGGAAGACGACCTTTTCTCCCGTCAGGGCGATGCCGGCGAAGCGATGCTCCACGGCGACCTTGAGCTTGTCGAGCAACTCCAGTTTCTTCGCGAAGTCCTTGTCCTTCAGGTTGAGCAAATCTTGAAGCTCGTCGCGCTTCTTCTCCGTCTCGCTGAGCCGGGCCTTGTACGCCAGGGATTCGAGCAGGTCCTTGTTGACGCCTGCCAGCTTCTTCTCCAGTTCGCCCCTGGCCAGCACGAGCGTCTCGTAATCCTTCGCCGCCTTGGCGATTTCCTCAATCCGTTTCGCCAGGTCGGTCCTGAGCAGTTTCGCCTTCGCCTCCTCGTCGGTCAGCCGTTCGCGCGACCCCTTGAGGTCGTCTTGCAACTTCGGCAGCATCGCGACCGTCTTCTCGAGCGTGCGAACCGTTGACTCGGCATCAATCAGTTTCTTGGTCAGGTCGTCGGTCAGCTTCGCCAGTTCTTCGATCTTCGTCTGTTTCTTCGTTCCCTGAGTCTGCATTCCTTGCAGTTCCAGTTCGAGTTGTGTGTGCTTCGTGCCGAGCAGGGCGAGCTTTTTTTCGAGTTCCTGCATCTCCTTGAGCCGGCGGGCCAGCAGTTTCTCGACGCCTTCCTTGCTGTCGCCGAGCTTCGCCAACTGAGCGACGAGATCGTCGATCTTGACCTGGCGTGTCTGGTTCTGGCCCTTGGTCGATTCGAGGTCCTTCTCCAGCGACGTCTTGAGGGCCGTCAGGTTGGCGAGCTTCTTGTCGAGCGCGTCCTTGTTCTCGCTCAGGGCGGCAACCTGTTCGAGCAATTCCTTGATCTTCCTGGCGCGATCCTCGGTCGTGGCGGTGCGATCCTTGAGATTGTCCTTGAGTGTGCTGTTGTCCTTGCGCATCGCAGCGAGGAGGGTGCTGGCCGTCTCCAGATCCTTGACTTTATCCTCGAGCAGTTTTTCGAGGACGGCGCGCTTCTCCGCCAGGGTGGTGATGCTCGCCGTCAATTCGTCGGCCTTTTTCTGCGTGTCGGTCTGCTTCAGACGAGCCTCGGCGAGGAGTTGTTTCAGTTGGATTTCCTCGCCTTGGAGTCTGCCGATCTTCGTCTGGGCCTCCTTGAGCATCTTCTCCGTCTCGGTCCCCCAGGCGGTAGAATCCCTGGCTGCGAGAGCGCTCGCCGCGGCTTCACGAGCGCTGACCTCGGCCTCGCGATGTTTGTTCAGCCACAAAAGGATGACGCAGCCGAGCGAGCAGCACAGCACGTCCACCATCCACAGGCTGAACGTCGAGGGGGCGCGATGGCGGAAACGCATGGCACAATCCTTTCCATTGATGATTGCTGATTGATGATTGTCGATTGACCGCTTCTTCTCGGGAGCGATCCCCCGCAATCATCAATCAGCAATCGAAAATCAGCAATCTCCTCAGGCAGTGGGCATCAACTTGCGCTGATCGAGGACGCGGCCGAGGAATCGCAACAGAGGTCCGCCCGCTCCCAGACGAATCCAGTCGCCCGGTTCGAGGGCTTTCTGTTCGTGGACCGGATGATCGTTGACGAGCGTTCCATGACGGCTCAGGTCGTACAGCACGAAGCCGCCGCGCTCGCTGACGATCTTGCAGTGCTGGCCGGAGATCGACGGATACTCCGCCGTCTCGAAGACGAGATCGCAGCAACGCGCATCACGTCCGAGCAAAAAGACAGCCGAACGGAACGGATGGTCGCAGCCACGATAGTTGAGCCGGGCGGGGCCGATGGCCGGCGACTGGGCCTCCAGCACCGGCGCGGCGTCGAGATGGCCCGGACGGAGCGTCCCTGCTTGCCAGTCCCTGGTCAAGTCGAGAACAGCCTGCGCGACCGCATCCGGATCGAGGATGCGAACGTGAGCCGCTTCGCCACTGTCAGACCCGGCAAGCGAGACGGCAACTCGTTCGAGGGCGGCGACGAGACCGGGCAGGCGAGCGGCCGCGGACGTCAGCACGATGGCGCGAACCGGGCCGCGCTGGGCGGCCGCATCGACGGCGGACTCAAACGCGGCAATCGATCGCTCCAGCAGCGGACGACACGCTCCGGCTACCTCGGAAGGGTTCAGGGCAAGTTGCAGCGACCACGCCTTCAGCGTCACCTCGCCGGGCCGGCCCTCCTGACAGGCGAGCAGCAGGCTGTTGAGCTGATCGTGCAGAGTCTGTTCCGCCTCGGCCGAGTCGCGCGGATCACGACGGCTGCGCAGGACGCAGGCATCGGCGACCGTGTCGAGCAAGCGCTCCTTCCAGGCGTTCAGACTGAGCGGAACGTGCGACTCGCCGTGGACGATGGACGCGAAGCCGCTCTCGACGTCCACGACCGTCCACGTCAGGGCGTGATCGTCAACGTCGGCCAGGAGGGCCGGCCCTTGCCAGGCTTGCTGGGCATGTGCCGTCAGGGCGGCGGCGAGAGCGGTATCAGCCGTGCCATAGAACTTCATCCGCGACTGTTCGGCGGCCTTGCGAACCAGCGCGCGTTGCTCGCTGAGAAGGTAGCCCGGCAGCGCGATGGCAGCCGCATCGTGCTTGCCGATACGGGCGGCGACGCGGTCGAACACAAGGCCCAGAGCGCGGGCGGCATCGATCCGGCAGCGCGGGCCGACCCACTCGCGCCGATCGCCGAGGTGAGGCAAAAAATCGACGCAGGCAAGGTGCGGGGTTCGGCGGCAGACGGACAAACCAACCTGGCCCGGTTGAGGCGTGCGGCCATCGAGATTGAGCGCGAGCGGCAGATCGGGATCGCCTCCCTCCAGAGGGATCGGCCGGCCTTCGCGCGGCGACAGCCCTTGCAGGACACGAATCCGGGTGGCGTTCACGTCGAGAGCGACCAGCGTCATGATGCGTCTCCAGCGCCACGCTTCGAGGACGAAACGACTCAATCGGCGTGCGTGCCCACCGGCTCGGGATCGTAAAGCCGGGCGACCATGTTTTCAAGACAATACTGCTGGCAGTCGAGGACCAGGGCCTCCTCGTCGCGCTGAACGCGATGCAGCAAGAACATCAGCGGCAGACTGACGACCAGGGCGACGAGTGTGGTATCGAAAGCATAGTACAGGTTGTTGATGGAGTTGGTCGGATCGCCCATGCTCATGCCCAGGCCGCGGACGGTTCCGAGGAAGCCAACCGCCGGGATGGCCCAGGCGAGATAGTGAACCGTCGCCATGCTGGATACGAGCCGGCCCATCTCGATGTCGGCCTGCGTCCGGACCGCCTCATTGACGTCGGGTCCGGAGCGTGTGATGGCATAACGGCTCAGGGCCAGGCGGATCATGTTGGCCAGGATGTACGGCTTGCCGCGCGTCGATTGATCGAGCTTGCGTTGCAGGGGACGGGCGTCCTCGGGCAGGATGCGGGCGCCTTCCTCGACCGGCAACAGATCGAGTCCGAACGAGCGCCGCTGGCGCAGGACTTCGAGGTAACGGCTCAGGAGGATGAAGCCGCCCCAGGCGAAGGCGCAGTAGCAGGCGATCTTTTCCGGGCCGAGCAGCATCAGTTGCAGACGGTGTTCGGGAGTCACCTCGGCGGCGGTTTTCGCGTCGTGGGAGGTGGAGGCCATCCACTGATACAGGGGAAGGCACAGGAACAGGACGAGCGCAACCGCCAGGACGAGGAGCGGACCTTCGCGCGTCGGTTTTTGCGAGGGACGAAAATTGGACATCAGCAGCTCCTGCCTGGCGGACGAGTACCATCATCCGATTGTGGGGACGGTGGCAAGGACTTGTCAAGTGAATCGCTGTTTCCGATGGACAGAGAACGCCAGCAAAGCTTGCCCGATCGTCAAAGTTGATTTTAGTAGCGCGGCACGCTCGGGTCGATATGCAGCGACCAGGCATCGATGCCGCCGGCCAGGGAAGCGACGTTCGGGAAGCCGAGATGTTGCAGCAGCGCGGCCCCGGACAGGCTGCGGATGCCGTGATGGCAGTAGACAACGACGAGAGCATTTTCGGCAGGCTGGATCTCGCCGGCGCGGAGAGTGAGTTGATCGAGTGGGATGAACTGGCTGTCGGGCAGCGCAGCGGTGTTGGACTCCCAGGGCTGGCGGACATCGACGAGGTGAATCGGCGTTCCCTGCGCCAGCATGTCGCTCAGTTGCTTCACGTCGATCTGGCGAATCATCGTTGCTTTCGGAAACGAGGTATTCCATGTCGCAAGGAAAAGGGGCGGCCTGAAGCGGCTCGCCCGATGCGAACCGCCCTGAAGCAGGCCGCCCCGCTCTGGCCCGGCCCCCCCAGAATCCCCGCCCTGAAGGACGGGGTTTCATCCCGTGAACAGCCCCTCGATCACCTGGCCCCGGTTCAACTGCACCGGACGGTCCAGACGGTCGCGCACCTCCCGAGCAGGGTCGATCCCCAGCACATGATAGACCGTGGCCCCGACGTCGTCCGGCGTGTACGGGGTCGTGATGGGATAGGCACCGATCTTGTCCGACTTGCCGATCACCTGACCGCCGCGGACCCCGCCGCCGGCGAAGAAGCCGAAGAAACACTGCGCCCAGTGATCGCGGCCGGCGTCTCGGGTGCCGGGCGTCGGCGTGATCTTCGGTGTTCGGCCAAACTCGCCCAGCATCATCACCAGCGTCTCGTCGAGCAGGCCCATCGCTTCGAGATCGTCGAGAAGAGCAGCCACGCCCCGATCCAGTGGCGGCAGCAGTTCGTTTTTCAGCCTGGGGAAGTTCGCGCCGTGTGTATCCCAGTTCTGCACCCGTCCCATGTTGGCCTGGACGACCGGTACGCCCGCCTGCACCAGACGCCGGGCCAGCAGAAGACTCTGGCCGAACGCATGCCGCCCGTAGCGATCGCGGACGGGGGCCGGTTCGCGGTCCATCTCGAACGCTTGAGCGATCCGGCTCGAAGTCAGGACGGAGATTGCCAGTTGCTGCTGTTCCGACAGACGCCGCGAGGTGGCGAGATCGCCGAACTGCTTCTGCTGTCGATTGACCTCATCGAGGAGCGCCTTGCGGTCTTCAAGCCGGCCGATCTCGATGCCCGGTGATAAGCGCAGGCTATCGACTCGAAAGTCGGGTGTGTTCGGATCGCGGCTGATCTGCCAGGGATCGTGTTTGGGACCGAGGAAGCCGGCGTGCTGTCCCGGCCAGGTGAGCGGGCCTTCCATGAGGAACGTCGGCAGGTTGACGCCGCTGGGAATGCCGTCCTGTCGCGGCCGAAGATGGGCAAGTGTGGAGGAGTAAGCCGGCCAGTCGTCGCGCGACGCCACCTTGTCGAAGAACGCTCCCGGCTGCTGATGTCCGGTCAGGACGTGATGCGTGGCAACAAGGTGATTGTTGTCGCGATGGGACAACGAGCGAACCAGGGCAGCCTTGTCCATCCGTGCGGCGAGGCGCGGCAGGTGTTCGCCGATCTGAATGCCCGGCACCTTCGTCGCGATCGGTTTGAAGTCGCCGCGCACCTCGAAGGGAGCGTCCGGCTTCAGGTCGAATGTGTCAAGATGGCTCGGTGCGCCGGTGAGGAAGACGATGATAACGGATTTCGCCTTCCGCGTTTTCGTCTCGGCGCAACGGGCCTGTTGTTCCAGGAGCGCGGGCAGGCTGATGCCCAGCAAGCCGGTGTAACCCACCTGCAATAACTCTCGGCGACTGACGCTGTTGGGATGCCGATGACCGACGTTGCGTGAGGTTGTCATGTGGACTTCCTTCCAGCCAAGGGGGGGACAGTGACCATTAGAGCATGCTGTGCTGACGCTGCCAAGTGTCTTCTTTCGTCACCGTCGTCTTGTTACCGATGTGGATCGTAGTCAAGGGGAGCTCCGATTTTTCCGAGGACGCCCGCCACACCGAGATTGCGGATACCCGTCCTGCCGCCTGCCGTAATGCGGCGACGTTTGTGCTCTCGGCACTGCGGCGAGAAGTTCCTTGAGTGCCTCCCGAGTGAGGATGACGATCATGTCGGAGTTAGAAAAACACCTGACGAATGGCGCCAACGGCCAGGTAGCGGACCATCCGCTCCTTCGGCTCCTGGCTGAGCGCGAGAAGAGTTCCGACGTCGAGGAAGTACGCCTCGAGGTTCGTCGGCCTCGGGATGCCCTTGGTTTCCAGCTGGCGGAGATCTACCTGGACTTCATCGGCAAGGATGATCGCGAAATCGAATATCAGTGAGAGGACTGGGACGACGATCTCAATGCGGATCTAGTCCTTAAAAAAGTGAAGAACCGGAGAGTTGTTGCCGCAAGTTCAATACAATTGCGAACTTGTGGCCGTTTTCAAGGTCACATAGATTGCGTTTTCAAGTGAAACTACTCAGACAGAATGTCTTAGATGCAACTCCTATCCTGGTATACCCTTATGACAGTGACATAAGGCTGTCACTGCGATTCTTCGCTTGTTTAAGGTCTAGTCAAGAGGGGGGTGCGTGGGCTTGACGAGGCAAACGAGATTGTCCGCGTCGGTCTGGCGGTTAGCGCGGCGTTTGAGAAACCGGAGAGGCGATTCGGCGACGGATTCTTCAGTACCATTCTGGTCGAGTACATCAAGCAAAGCCCCTTGACCCGAATCCTACCTCGGCTGCTGGCTGCGTCCGTTCTGTTCATGAGGGCAGGGAATCTCCCACTAGTCGAAAAACGCTTTGGGCAACCTTTCGTCTGAAAGCTGGTTCTCGAAAGTCGGCATCGCTTTCCACTTCCCGCTCTCGATCAGGCGCGTCACCGCGGATATGTACTCCTGCGTTATAGCGTCTCTCTCCCCCTCGTCCCGCGTGCTGCGAAACCGCATCGCCAGAGTTCCGAGCAGCGTCTCCGGTGGGATCTATTTCTGCCTCGCGCGTTTCATCGCTTTCTCCTCGCTACCGGCATCGGCCGAACCTGCGCCGTGGGTAATGGTGAAATCCAGGCAAAGAAGTAAATTCGTCCATGATTCCAGTAAGCAGCGGTAGCGCCAACCGTTCCAGCCACGTCGTACAATTGCAGTCTCCGTCACCATCGAGGAAGCTATCGGCATTGCTTCTTGTCGTCCCCAGCAGTCCCTGAAGGACCAGGAAACCGGGATCGGGCAAAACGCAGCAGGCGCGGGGTCTGACGCATTTTCCGCGCGGGGAGGGCGAGTCTCCTGTCGAGCCTCTTCGTTGCGGCTCGGCAGAAACTTCGTCCTCTCGCCTGTGGTATTCCTCAGCCTCTACTCCGTAGAAGAGTTTGCAAGACACCAAGACACGAAAAAATGAGAAAATCCTTGACCAACAAGAAAGAATCGGTACGATGAGCATGAGTTCTGGTAACTTGCGAAGTTTCGGTGATCGAGGGAAGATGCAAGTTTGAGAGGTGTTACCCACTACGGAGGATCACCCATCATGTCACCCCAATCACCGACCGATCGCTCGGAGATCATCACCCACATTTTACTCCGAATCGTCAAGTTGCGCGAGGAGGGAGCCGATCCGGAAACCAAGGACTTCTGCGGCGGCGATCACGAACTCGAGCAAGAGGTTGGGGAACAGCTAACCTGCGTGGAATCGATCGATCAGCTTCTACAGGCCGCCACCAACACCTACAACCCTGAGCGAGACCAACAAGTCGTAACAGTCTCTGAGTGCAGCGTAATCCCTCAGAAGCTCGACCGGTATGTGATCAAGAAGCTGCTGGGCCAGGGAGGCTTTGGTCAAGTTTGGCTGGCACATGATCCAGACCTGAATTTGAACGTCGCTGTTAAAATTCCTCGTCCCGACCGCCACTTTACAGAAGTAGAACTGGAGTTGTTCCTCCACGAAGCCCAAAAAGCCGCTGCGATCGATGGTCATCCGAACATCGTGAGGATTCGAGATATTCAGCGCAGAGGAAAGACCTGCTTCATCGTGTCCGATTACGTTGAGGGGATGAGCCTTGCGGAGCGGTTGAAGGCTGGGCGGCTGTTGCACGAGGAGATCAGAGATGTCGTTGCGGGCGTGGCGGATGCCCTGCACCACGCCCACTTACGCGGCTTCGTTCACCGGGACGTCAAGCCAGAGAATATCCTGCTGGATCGGAATGGGAAACCGCACCTCGCGGACTTCGGGCTGGCCGTCTCCGAAGAGGAGCAGTTGAAGGAGGAGGCGGCCGTTCGTGGGACCATCGCGTACATGGCGCCCGAGCAGGCCAGGGGCGAGAGTCATCTGGTCGATTCGAGGACAGACGTGTACGGCCTGGGCGTCGTGCTGTATCAACTGCTCACCCAGCGCCTGCCTTACATTGCGTCTTCCCAGAAGCAGTACCTCGAACAGATCTGCCACCGGGACCCGAGACCCCCGCGAACAATCGACGATTCGATCCCGGCCGAGCTTGAATCCATCTGCTTAAAAAGCCTCCGAAAAGAGAGGGCCGACCGGTTCACGACCGCGAAGGACCTGGCCACGGCCCTTCGGCACTGGAAGCCCCAACAGTCTCGACGGCTTCTTACCCTGACGGTCTGGACGGCAATGGCCGTGGCCATGGCCGTCGCTCTCGTCACGGTCTGGCTCAGGGGAAGAGAGTACCCGCCGCCGGATCGGACGGAGGGGGACCCGAAGGTTGAAAGCGCGGGCCATTCGCATCTGGACATGGATCGCACCGTGCTGAAACCCGGGGAGTGGCACTCCCTCTTACAGTGGGAACCAAGGCCGTTGTACTTTCCCGAAGAACTGCACTGGAAGCCAGGCTCCCCTTACCTGATCCACACGGATGATTGGGGGATGATCGCCTTCGGTAAACTGCCCCGTTCACCGTGTCGGTTGAAAGTGAACTTCAAGCAAAGTCCCTGGCACGGCAACGTCTCGGTGTTTTTCGGATACCACGAGACAACTTCTGCCGATTTTGTCCGGCGGAAAATTGCCAGATACCAGTTCATCCACGTCTTCCCCTGGGCCGCCGTGCAGAACCTGAAGTTGGAGCGGGGATATGCCGTGGATTACGGGGTGGATAAAGTCGGCCGGGTCCTTACCCCCGTGCCACTCAACGATGGCGCGGTACTCGACTTCCCGGAAGGGAGGTTCTACACGCTCGAGTTTACCGTCGATCACGAGGGGCTTTCCGAGGTGGAATGGGACGGGGCCAAATTGAGTCTCGGAAAAGCGGAGGTGAACAAGCAACTGCTGGATATGGACCCCCGGTTCTATCAAGGTTACTTCGGGATTCAAACGTTGAACGCCACAACCCAGATCAAGGATTTTCAGATCAAGCTGCTGCCAGGAGGGCGGGGGAAGCGGTAGGCTGAATGGCCGCCCATTCGTTCGGCGGCTGTAGTATGTTGCCTCGACGTCTCATGACCCCAGGAGAGAACGACCATGGAAAAGCACATGTCTTCCGCCAAACTGATTTCTTTCCTCTTCTGCTCCGTCCTCGGTGTCCTTCTCGCTCTTCCAGAGCGTGCGGTGGCATTCGGCCGCCGATGTAAATCGCGGGAATGCGCCACGGTTTCCTGTTCGTCGGAAGCGCTAGAAGGCCCGGTCACATTGTCCCCGTCAAAGGTCCAATACAGGATCCTCAGCACCCAGGTCATCGGTCAAGACAAAACCGGGGCGGACACCGCGTCCATTCCGCTCTTTCCCGGCGGAACTGCAACGCTGTCCGACAATGATGGGACGCTCAAGTTCGTAGTGGCGATCAACCAACTCTATCCCGGGACGGGATTACCGCTGAGCGGCATGTACGCCACGGTCTACACGGGGGCGGATCCGGAATTTCCCCCTCCCGGACTTAATGCATTACCCCTGACTTTCGTTTCATTGACTGAAACGACCGTGACCGTCTCCTTCACCCAATCCGTCGGTTTTGGAATGCACAAGATCGCCATCTGGGCCAAGTATGCAAGCGCTGGTGAAACGGCGCTGAGCAGAACCGTGGGAACTCTGACGGTCAACATGATCCCGTAGCCGAGGCGCGGCCGCAAAAGGCCCCCATTTGTCCGCAAAAGCGGACCGAGGGTCATAGGCGCGCAAAAAGGACCACTGAAAGACGAAAAAGGGCAGGCCCCGTTCCAAATTCAGCTTAATGCAATTTGGAATGGGGACTGCCCTTCTCATGTTTCCCTTGCTCCGAACTATGCCGGCTGGATGAAGCCCCTTTTCACGGCGTGACACAACATCAACGTTTTTGGAACAACTCCGACAGCGTGAGATTCTCCACAATCGAGCGGAGCTTGTAGCCATCTTTCTTGCTGGCCTGCGCGATGGACCGAATCGCGGCCGCGTCGTCGATCGTCATCACTCGCCGCAAGGCATAGGTAGCGAGCTGCTCCACGAACGCCTCGGCGAAGCGGTCGAGGTCCTGCACCAGCAGGCGCCTGAATTCGGTTGGTCCCTTGAACGCACGGCCGTCGGGAAGGGTGCCGCCGGCGTCCACGGGTGGATTCGCACCTTTTCCACCGGGTACTCGTTCCTCGGTACGCCAGCGGCCGATCGCGTCGAAGTTATCGAACGCGAAGCCAAGAGGATCGATCTTTCGATGGCACGATGCACAGGTGGCGTGTGTGGCATGAGCTTCGAGTTGCATGCGAATCGTGGCCTTCGGCTTGTTGGAGGGCGTCGGTTCGAGCGGTTCGACATTGGGCGGCGGCGGCGGTGGGGTTCGGCCGAAGATCGCTTCGGAAAGCCACACGCCGCGATGCACCGGGCGATGCCGGGTGCCGTCCGAGGTCAGCGACAGCACCGACGCATGCGTCAACAGGCCGCCCCGATGGTCCTCCGGGCGCAGCGTCACCTTCTGAAAGCCGGTCTCTTTCAGCGGCGGCAGACCGTAGTGCAGGGCGAGGCGGGGATTCAACATTGTCCAGTCGGAGGCGAGGAACTCCCCGAGCGACAGGTTGTCCTGGAAGACGGCCTCAAAGAAATGGGTTGATTCCAGCAGCATGCTCTGCTCGAGCCATTTGTCGTAATCGGGGTAAAGTTCCGTATCGGGCGGGAACATGCCGACGCGATGCAGTTGCAGCCACTGGCGCGGGAACGAATCGGTAAAGCGACGAATCTTTGGATCGCGCAGCATCCGCTGGAGCTGAACGCGGAGGATATCGGGCTTCGTGAGCGTTCCGGCACGCGCCGCGGCGAACAATGCCTCGTCGGGAAGCGAACTCCAAAGGAAATACGAAAGCCGAGAGGCCAGTTCCCAGTTGGTGATCTTGTCGCGGCGCTCGGCCGGCGAGCCTTCTTCGAGGTAGTAGAAGTTTTTGGAAGCAAGTACACCGACCAGGGCAGCGCTATAGGCCGAGTGAAGGTTCTCTCCCGCCTGACGTTCGCTTTCCACGATCTTCATGTAACGGTCGAGTTCCGCACCCGTGGCGGGGCGCCGCCAGGCGCGGTCGGCGAAGCGTTTCAAGCACGCGCGGGTTTCGTTGAGGTCGCCGGCCCTGGCGGGAAACAAGCCGTCGCGTTTCTTCGCGTCGGCCTCGGTCACGATCGGCCCTTGCCACTCCACCGAGTCGATCAGGAGCATGGGGAAAATCGGCTTGCCGTCATCCCCGAAGAGCTGGTAACCCGTGGGCCGATCGGGCCGCGTAACCTTCGTATTCACAAACGTGAAGTTAGTGTTGCTGAGCGTGTGGCCATCGGACAGCATGCCGGGCGATTCGTTTCTGAGGTCGAATCCGCCTTCGGGAAGGAATGTCTCGATTTCGATAGTTGTAGGCCTGTCTTCTGGAGCGAGTACATCGAGGCCGGAGACGGAGCGTTTCAGTCCATGATGCCACAGGGCGAGATGCGGCAGCCGGCCCTTGAAGGAGGGCAAGGCGCTGAGTTGAATGCGGATTCGATACAGGCCTGGTGTACTGGCGGTAAAAAGATGGCGGCTGCTGCCAGGCCAAAGGAGCCAGCGCACCGGTCCGGCGAAACCCTGTTCCTTCAGCCATTTTTCCTGGCCGAGATTGGCGTCTTGCCGGCCTTTCTGCGATAAGATGGGGTTCTCAGGGAAGGCCCGCCCGGCCACCGTTTCCGCCGCCTTGAAATAGCGATCCACATGGGAGGGTGAAAGCGTGAGCAGCGAGCCAATGCGTTCAAAACCATGCCAGCGCGGGTCCTCGTCGAACGCCCCGGGCAGGTGGACGTCGAAGGTGACGCCGAGCATATCGTAAATGGTATGCCCGTATTCTTCCCGGCTGAGCCGATAGTGCGCGACCGGCCCTCGTTTGGCCATCCGCCCCGCTTCGCCTTCTTTGATCCGCGCCGAGATCCATTCGACGGCTGCTCCAAGTTCCTCCGCTTTCGGTTGCGGCTCCTTCTTCGGCGGCATCGCCGCGGAGTTCAGGCGAAAGACGACTTCGCCCCAGCGCTGAGCGATGGCTTGATTCGCAAAGTCGCGCGACAGCATGTCGAGCCGAAACTCGCCCTTTTGCTGTTTGTCGTTGTGACAGCGCAGGCAATATTTCTCGAAGAAGGGCTGAACCTGTTTCGCGAAATCAGGCTCCGCCGCGGACACTCCCGAAGCCAATGCAAACAAGAGCAGACCGGCGATGGCCGGGAGGCGCTTCAGCATGCTGAACCCCGATGCGAGTTTCGGTTGTCTTGTCGTTGGGCTGGTTCACCCGATCCATCATGGCAAAATCAGCACGGAAGAACGCTTCTGTTCCTGCACCGACTTCACCCGTTCTTCCGGCGGCATGGTCACGAACGCCCAGGTATCACATTTGACTCGAACGCATCGTCCCGGACGATAGCCGTCGAGCAACTCCGCGAACTTCAGACGCAGTTGAATGCCGCTGCTGCCCGGCGGAGGATTGTCGATCACTTTCCACTCGAGCACCTGGCAGAGCTTGCGGTCCGCGCGATGAAACCAGGTTCGCAGGGACTTCTCGGCGCAGGCGACCCAGAAGCCTTTTTCTTTCGTGGCCTTCATGTCGTTGTAAAGCGACGAATCCATGCCGCCGAACAGCGTGAGAGTGACGATGCCGCCGCCGAAATCGAACGGTTCTACCGAGTCGATCCAGCCGGGCAGCCAGCGCTGCTGTTGATAGCGGACGTGCCGGCGGCGCTGAAGCTCCGTGGCGAATTTCGAGCTTTCCTCGTCGAGCCAAAGGTCGGCGACCGTGAATTCCTTGTCGCGCCATCCGGGCGACCAGGCGAGGTTGAACTGAACAGTCTGATTGGCTGCGATCGCATTCAGATCCACAAGCCCGCGCTTTTTCCAGACGCGCGTGACCGGGTCGATATCGAAGGTGTACTTCCCCTGGATGCCGTTCCTGGCGTTCTTTCCGGTCGATACGACGTGCAGTTTTCCCTTTTTAATATCGATGGCGTCGATCTTCCACCCCTGTCCCTGGCGCTGATAGAAACTGAAATCATCTTCGATCGAACCGGCATGGTTCTGCTGGATCTCATACCGCGTCTCCTCCCTGGGCAGCGGCGGAATCGTCGCTTCATCGCCGCGGGGCGGCAGCTGAAAGTAGCCATGCACATGCGTGCCGAGAGGAATATCGCGCAGCTCGGCCGGAGCGCCGTTGCAGGTGATTGTGCCGTAGGGCAGCATGGCGAAATAGTGCAGCGGGCCGCCGTCGTAGCGTCCGCCGAGGCCATCTCCATCGAGGCGCAAGCCTCCCCGGCGATTGACCGGATCCACAATCACCAGTTCCCCGGCGAGATAGGTCCCCGACCCCGCGGGCGGGAACTCGCCGGCTTTGAGAGGGGCCTCCGTCGCTTTCTGCACGGGCGGTGTGGGGCTGGGCGTCTTCTCCTGCGCGAAGGAGGCGAAGGCGGCCAGGCACACGCCGAGGGTCATCAAGAATCCGAGGAGCCTGACAGAATGCTTCACGATTCGACCTCCGAAACGGTGCCGTTGCTGTCCGCGAAGCGCTCCGTCCGGACCCCCATCCGTTGCGCCATGGTCAACAGCAGGTTGCTGAGATGCGCCTTTCGGTTGACAGGATTATGACAAATCGCGTAGTGCCGGCCCGGCGTGTCCAACTGGTAGGTGTAACCCTCCGCCTTTCCTGCCGCGTTGTAATCGACGTGCCGGCCATGCTTGAGTCCGAGGGCGCGGCCACCCGCGAGGAGGATTGGCAGGTTCGCGTTGCCATGACTGTGGCCGAACGCCATGCCGCTGCCGTAGAGGGCCATCGTCGAGTCGAGCAGCGGGCCATCCGCGTCGCGCACCTCGCTGAGCCGATCGAGAAAGTAGCTGAACTGCTTGATGTTGAACGCGTCGCTCTGGGTCAGGTCGTCCATCAGTTTGGGATTCGCATTGTGATGCGAGAGCGAATGACGATCCTGGCGAACGCCGATCTCAGGGACAGCGGGGCCGGTCCCTTCGTTGCCGGTGCTGAAGGTGGCGACGCGTGTCAGGTCGGTCTGGAAGGCGAGTACAATGATGTCGTACATGGTACGGAGAGAGTCGCCGAGCTGTTCCAGGGCGATGCTGCGATTCAGCCGCGACTGTACGTTCGCTTCGAGGCGGGGCCGCGGCGTGTCGAGCCAGCGGTCGGCACGCGCGGTGCGGATTTCGACTTCACGCACGGAAGTCAAATACTGCTCGAGCCGGCCACGGTCGTCCTGGCCCAGTTGCTTGCCGAACGTGCGTGCCTCGTCGAGTACCGCGTCGAGGATGCTGCCGCGCCGCTTCAAGCCGCGCCGTTGTCGTGCGGTTCCGCCCTGGGGTTCCTCGAACAGTTCGCGGAACACGACGCTCTGATTGCCCTGGGCTGGCAACTGGATGCCATCGACACTATACGCGAGAGAATGGCCCTGATTGCTCAGTTCGAGCGAGGAAAACCTCGTCTGGGGCGCCGTCACCGTGGCCATGAGCTGATCGACCGAAATTGTGTTTCGCTCGGATTGGCCGATCTTTCCACCCGTGAGCCAGATGGAGCTGCAATTGTGATGATGGCCGAGTCCGTGCGGATGATAGAGTCCGCTGATCGGCGTGAGGTTGGCGCGGTGTTTTTCAAGCGGCGCGAGCGACTTGGAGAATTTGTAATCCGCGCCCGCCTGGGCGATTTGATAGTCGATCGTGTTCACGCCATTGGGGAGGTAGATGAAGACGCTGCGTTTGGGCCGCGCCACTGGCTCCGCTGCCCGCAGCGGGCGCATGCAATCGAGCAGGGGCAGTGCCAGGGAAACCCCGAGTCCGCGCAGGAGGTGCCGGCGGTCAAGAAGCCAACTCTGAGAGCGGAAGGTCGCCATTTGTGTTTCCTTAGTTCAAAAACGGATCGCAGGTCAGTGATTCCATTGTAGTATAACCGCTCGTCCAGGTGTCACTCGCGCATCCGGAGGCAGCAAACCGCTGCTGCCCGTCGCCGATTCAATCGACGAGTCAGACCTTCCGCCTGGTCTCGTCTATCGGCCCGATCCAGACCGAGAAGGCCACAGCTTTCTCGAACCTGCAGCAGAAATGTCTCTGGCGGAATACGAAACCGCCATTGCCTCAACACAGGAGCGAGGGCGAACAGTTGAGGAAGGCGAGAAACCTGACGATGACATTTGCGGAGGCTCTCGCCCTGGCGTTGCAGTCGAGTGAACCCCTGCAGGAAGTCCGTTCGCTAGCGGAGCAACTGGCTCGCGACGGGTTCTCCAAGGCGGCAGTTCTCGAACAATTCGAGCGAACTCGCCAGAGCTTGCGCGTTCAGGGAAAAGAGTGGGAAGAAGACTTGTTGCTCGAAGTGATGGACTTCATTGAGGGCTGGTGCAGCCAGCACCTCAAGATCGGCGGTGGGGCCGAAAATCCTGCCAGGTTGACATGAAAGAATGTGGAAAAATTTCGGGGTTTGACCCCTTTTCCCTTTCTTCGTGCAACTATGGTGATGGCCCCGCCATCAACAGCCAAGTCAACGCTTTGATGCGACAGTACCTTGCAGGCGAATTGGGGTGGCAGCAACAGGGGCTGTACGGCTGGAAGAAACCCTGACTCGCCGGTTGCGATGGTGGAGATACATGCTAAGATAACGTATTTGCCTCTCACCTCACAGTCGAAGCCGAATGAAAGGCAACGGTATGCAGACTGATCTTCAGGTTATTCAACATATTCGCCGAATGTGGCCCTTTAACGTGATGAAGGAACTGGTTGTCGATGATCCACTATTGCAGAGGATCGTTGATGATCTGAAGATCATTCAAGTGGCCCCACTGATTCCTGCAACGGGTGTCTGGGCGTATATCACAGTTGGTCTTTCGCTCGTACAAGTCGCCCCGTTTTGCAAGGAGTTCATTCTTCTTTCGCCAAAGGCAGAACCGCAACATGTGAGAACTCTTACTGAGGTGGCATTCCGTCACGCAGTTCCTGGCAACCCACTTAGCCTTGGCGATACCGTTATACTGGATAGGCCCTGGGTCAGCGGATCTGTTTCCGATTGCTTGTTGGTCAGCCGACCGTATATTCTCGATCCATCCATCGAGTATTTCAGCATTGGAGAAGTTCGGCTGCAATATTTGTGGCTTTTCCCTATTACTCCATTGGAACGGGAGTTCTTGGAGGAGAATGGTCTCGAAGCCTTGGAACAGCAGTTCGATAAACGCCGTGTCAAGCCTCTCGACCCCAATCGTGAATCTGTCGTTTGAATGTCATGTATTTCGCACCCATCCACTCCCTGTCGATTAGCAAGGGCTGGGCGGACGCCGCCGACCTTCAAGCCGGCGATCTGCTCCGCACCCAGGAAAAATCTTCGGGGTTTGACCCCTTATATTTGCCGTTGTAAGGCGAAAATCGATGAGCCAATACCCAGAACAATTGCGCTGCCGAATTATCATTCATCCGGAAGGCGGGGAAACCCGTCTTCCCTTTCCGCAGGCAGATGTGGAAATTCTAAACTGTTCGTCAGAACCTATTGCCATTGAGTACCAGGGAGACGTTTTTCAGCATCTCGACCTCATCATTAAGACAGAAAACTCCGTTACGGTGTCACGGTTCAGATACGGATTGATGTTCTTGCAGTATGGAAGTTCAATTCAGACGCTTCTGTTGCAGCCAACTCAAACCTACCGCTGCAATGTTAGTTTGTTCGCCACAGTCGGACACGAGAATATCCGTGCAGGTGAATACACCGCTCAGGCATTGTTTGACTATCGCGACATGGTCGTCATCTCCGAGGCCATCGGATTTCACATTTCCGGCTTTTAACGTCCTGGGGGACAGATAGGGTTAGAGAAGAAAAGGCGTG